>JAFAOB010000463.1 GCA_019238055.1 Alphaproteobacteria bacterium | reverse complement strand
CGCAAGCTTGCGCAATGCGGTCCGGGGCGTGGTTGAGCCATGTGGGCCGACCGCGATTCTGATTGCCGGGATGCCGGAAAGCGCTGCCAAAGCGGCCTGCGGTACCCGCAACTCGGGCGGGGCGCATCGCCAGAACAGATAGCTCGGTGCGGTGGCGATCACGATCATGTCCGGCGCGAGGAGCCCCACTTGCTCTCGCAACTGCTCGGCATCGAGGTTTTCCGCCTGCGCATCGACGATTGCTGCTTGATGCCCACCGGCTGTCAACAATGCTGCGGAATAGCCGAATTCGAGCGGCAGGTGCGGCTCACGGCAGCCGAAATAGATGCTTCCGGCGAAATCCCAGTTCGGATTGACGAGCGCCACCCTCATCGCAAAACGACCCGCTCGGGAAGCCGGTCGATCATACGGTCAGGCCGCGCGAAGCAAGCGCGGTGAGCGCCTCACCAACCCGATCGACCGCAACTCGCCCATCAAGCCACTCGACGAGCTTGCCGATTCCCTCTTCCAGCGTAGTGCGCGGGCAATAATCCAATACCGAACAGGCGCGAGAAATGTCAGGGAAGCAATGGCGTATGTCGCCCATTCGGCACTCGCCGCTGATCTCGGGTTCGATCGCCACACCCAGGGTGTCGGCAAGCAGGCGAGCCACCTGGTTGATTGTAACCGACCGCCCGCTACCGATATTGAACACGCGGCCGATTGCGGCATCGCAGCGCAATGCCAGACGGCAGGCTTCGGCAACGTCGCCGACATAGACAAAATCGCGCCGTTGCTCACCGTCTTCGAAGATCAGCGGCGCCCGGTTGTTCAGCAGCCGGGCCGCAAAGATCGCGAGCACCCCGCTATAGGGATTCGACAACGCCTGATGCGGTCCGTACACGTTAAAAAACCGCAGCGCAACCGTTGGGATGTTGTAAGCGCGGCCGACAAGTAGACATAACCGTTCCTGGTCGTATTTCGACAACGCATAGACCGACCCCATGGATACCGGCTTCGTCTCCGGTGTGGGCAGTGGTTCGAGCAAATTGCCGCTGGCGTCAGTCGGCTCCCACAGACCTGCTTTTAGCCGCTGCGGCGTTCGCTCGACACTGGGAGCGAGGGTTCCCGCCGCGGTTCGATAGAGCCCTTCGCCATAAACGCTCATGCTCGAAGCGACGACAAGCCGGCTGAATGGTCGCCGCTTGGCGCGTTCGACCATCGCTTCGAGCAAAACCGCCGTACCACGGGAATTGACGTCGGTATAATCGGCGACCTGGTACATGCTCTGCCCGACGCCGACCCGAGCGGCAAGATGAATGACAACGTCGGCTCCGACGAGCGCACGCTTCACAACCCGTGGCGAGCGGATGTCGCCGATGATCAGTTCGACTCGCTTATCCAAATAGGCGGGTGGTCGGCGTTCAACCCCATGGATCTGCACATCGAGATTGTCGAGCGCGCGAACTTGATAACCTTGGCGGAGCAGCAATACCGCGCAATGCGAGGCGATAAAGCCGGCACCCCCGGTAATCAAAACGGTTTCGGTCATTCCAGCTCTGACTTGTCAAACTACCCAACGCGAACGCGCTTCTTGCAAGAAGGTTCAAACGTTTTGGCTGAAAATCGTGACAAAAGGCCAATTTCAGCGAGCACCGCTGAGACGAGAGCCTCGCCCAGCGGACATGCGAGCCAGGCAGCGAGCAATTCTGGGCAGCGAGCAATTCTGGGCAGCGAGCAATTCTAGGCAGCGAGCAATTCTAGGCAGCGAGCAATTCTGGCGCCGCCGGCAGGCACAACCCGACCCGCCGCAAATGGCGATTGGTTCAGTCCTGTCGCGGCAGGATTGCTTCTCCGGCTTTAGCACCGCCCCAAAGGTAAACCAGCGGCCAGGACGGCTAAGGGCCGCCTGAACCGTGAGAAAGGCACTGCGCTGCTTGGTTTCACTTGTGGCGACAAGCCCCGCGTTGATCGTTCCGGCATCGGTGGTAGCTGCGCTCATGCACATCGATAGCGATTTTGTTAATTGGAATCTTTATCAAAATTTAAAAAATCTACTGAGCGGTGACGCAACGCCGCAGATCAAAAGAAGGGCGTAAAGGACCGGATCACATCGGCAACCGCCAGCCACCGTCGCATTTGGCGACGATGGCTGTCGGGTTCGCACTGGATCGGGGTTGGCGGTCAGTCGCGGTGATGGCGCGATGCGCGGCTCTCGCCGTGTTGCCGTGCTTCCGCCGTCTCGCGCCCGATCAGCTTATTAAAAAAGCTGTCGTCGCCGCCGGCAGTTTTCTCCTGATAAAGGAGTGCGAGGTTGGCCTCGTCGAATTTCTCGAAAAATTCGTCCCACGAGATCTCTTCCAGACTGCTCTCATTGGCATTGGGAGCGTTCGGAAAGATCAGCCGAATGATCCCGGGATCATCGCCGCGATGAGTTGACTTGACGGCAGCGGGCTTGCCGCCGCGGGCTTCGGCCCATTTCCGAATTTCATCGTGATCGGTGGTGATCTGCGCTGTCGTCCGGTTCGCCGCCATCGCCAACTCCGTTCGATAAAGCCATTCTCGCTGTCAACAAACCGGTTCCACCTGCCGTTCCAGCCCATGCTGCTGGGCCAACCCGATCAACTCGGCCATCAGCTGTTCAATCACCGGCCCCCAAACACCGGGCTGCATCTGCCGGAACAATCGCATTGTCGGATACCAGGGGCTGTCGGCGCGGCGGCGCATCCAACGCCAGTCGGCATCGGCGTCGAGCAGCACCCATACTGGGCAGCCCAATGCGCCGGCCAAATGAGCCACCATCGTGTCGACCGTGACGACGAGATCGAGATTACCGATCAGTGTCGCCGTCTCGATGATCGTTGCATTCTCCGAAACCGCGGCGACGCATGCAGCGAGGAGGCCATTGGCATCGGGATCGCAGCGTCCACGACTCAGCTGCAGGCAAACGAGGTCAAACGGCAGTCCGATTAACGGCAGCAAGAGCCTTGGCGACACCGAGCGTTCGCGCCGCCAATCGCCTGCCGCCCACACGATCCCGACTCGCAAACTGGATGGAGTCCAGTCCGGAGGCGTACCAATTCTCCCCGGAGCGGGAAGCGTCAGATAAGGGATCGACCCTGGCAGGTCGCCAAGCGTGATGCGCAGCGCGTGCGGCATCTCCATCGATTCGATCGCGATATGGTAGGGCGGCACTGTGCCTCCGAGCGGATACAGGCCGGCCACACCGGGGAGGCTGCGCAAGATCGGCAATAGCGCGGGCTGTGCTTCGACGATAACGCTCTGCGCCGCATCTGCGAGCTGTGGCACAAACCGGATGAACTGCAGCGTGTCGCCGAGGCCATGATAGCACCGCACCAGAACATTGCGGTGCTCAAGGGGTGTGCCATCCCAAACCCACTGCAAATGGTAAGGCAAATCGGTGCAGGATCGTCCCTGGCGATGCCGGATTACCGCGTCGCATACGGTCCAGGCACGCGCGAAGTCGCCTTCGAGCATCGCCTCTTTCCAGATATCGGGCATTATTCGGCACCCGTTAGCACCTGCAATCGAATGACGATCGAACGCATTCAGTTCGCCCTGCGCTGTCGGGGTTCATCCTCTTCTTGTGCAAGATTTTCGATGCGCGTTTGCAAAAAAGCGATGACTGCGGCCTCTTCTGCAGTCATTCCGTCAATATTCTTGTTCAGATAGGTGTGGGTGCGCGCCGCCAATATGTGCAGCAAAGTCCCATCGAGGTAACCTTCGAGGATCGCCGGATGAATATAGCATTTGCGGCACACGGCGGCAGTATTGCCGAGATGTTTCGCAACCCGCTCCACGGCTCGGACAATTGTCGACTTCGCGGCCGCATCGCCGTTGATCTCCGATAACTCCTGCAGTGCCATCGCAGCGAGATGGGTCCCGGCCCAGGTTCGGAAATCTTTTGCGGTTATCTCTTCGCCGCTGATCTCGCGCAAATATTCATTGACGTCGGCAGAATCGACCGTGTGCGGGTTGCCGTCTTCGTCTAGATATTGGAACAGCTCGTAGCCTGGCAGGTCGCGGCAATTCCTGACGATCCGCGCGAGCCGACGATCGGTGATCCGTCCTTCTTGGCGGATCCCGGCTTTACCGCGAAAGCTGAGCCGGATCTGATCTCCGGCGATGATTGCATGGCGGCGGCGCAAAGTGGTCAGCCCAAAACTGTGATTGGCCTTCGAATATTCTTCATTGCCGACACGAAACAATGTCAGCTCCATCAGGCGCACAATCGCCGCCAATACCCGTTCACGCGGCAGTCCGTGGCGCCGCAAATCAGCCTCGACGCGGGCGCGAATGCGCGGTAGCACATGGCTGAAAACCAGCGTTCGGTGATATTTTGTCTCATCGCGCGTCTCCCGCCAGCGCGGGTGGTAGCGATACTGCTTGCGGCCGCGCGCGTCGCGCCCGGTCGCCTGGATGTGGCCGTTTGGCAATGGACAGATCCACACCTCCGTCCATGCCGGCGGAATCGCCAAAGATTTGATGCGGCTCAGCGTCTCGACATCGCTGATGAGCTCGCCATGGATGTCGCGATAGTCAAAGCCATGTTGGGCCTTGTGGCGCGTGATCCCGGGGCTGTCGTCGCTGACGTGGCGCAGCCGTGCCGCTTTCGCTGCAGCGATCGGATCATCGAGGATTGCCGATGCGGCCACTTTCTTTAGAGCAGGCGAGGGTACGAGCGAAGTTCGCGCCGATCGGCGCTTTGCTCCCGCCTCGCCGCGGCCTCCGTTAAGGTGGTCGGGACACGGCATACTCTACCTCCTGCTGATCTGCTCAGCTAACGGTAGCGAGCCGGCTCAGGTTCCGGAAATGTTTGCGGCCGGGCAGGCAGGATGGCGAATTGGCCCGAATAGGAGGGAATGCAGCGCGCGAACCTCGACGGTCTTAAGGCCGAGGGGCGGCGGCGCGGTGCAGGCGATCATTGATGGCACGACCGAGGCCGTGATTGGGAATCGGCATGACGGCGATGCCCGAAAACTCCGGGCGATCGAGTCGCCGCAGCATTGCGAACAAATTGGCGGCGGCCTCGGCGAGGTCGGCGGAATGGCTGAGCCAGAGGACCTCGGCAAAGCCCGCCGGGATATTGGGGCCGAAGGCAAGCAACGCCTCTTCGGGGTGAGCCTCGGTCACGTTCAGGCGCAGCGGCAATGACGGCGCGTAGTGACTCGCCAGCATGCCGGGTGAGCGTGCCGGGCCGGCAGCTACTTTGCCGATGGCGATCGCACCGAGCGAGGCCTGCAATTGTTCGAGGGTAATTCCGCCCGGACGCAGTAGTGCAGGGACCTCGCCGGTCAGATCGAGCACGGTCGACTCCAACCCGACCGGGGCGCGGCCAGCATCGAGGATCAGCGCAATTGCATCGCCGAGTTCGGCCGCGACATGCGCAGCCTCGGTTGGGCTGACCCGCCCGGAGCGGTTCGCCGACGGGGCCGCGATCGGCCGGCCGGTCGCACACATCAGCTTTTGCGCAACCGGGTGTGCCGGGGCGCGGAGTGCCACCGTGTCGAGCCCGGCGCTCGCCAACAGCGACAGCCCGGCCCCGGCGCGGCGGGGTAGGACTAGGGTCAGCGGTCCCGGCCAGAATTGCGCGGCGATGCGTCGCGCCCGGGCATCGAATTCAGCGAAGGCTTCGGCCTCCTCCACGGGAATGTGGACGATCAGTGGGTTGAAGTGCGGCCGGCCTTTGGCGGCGAAAATTGCCGCGACGGCGCGCTCGTTGGTAGCGTCGGCGCCGAGGCCGTAGACGGTCTCGGTCGGAAACCCGACGAGGGCGCCCGAGCGCAGAAATTCTGCGGCGCGCGCGACAGCTTCCGGCATGGCGGGGACAATCCGAGTGGTCATCGCGCAACAGTTGCTGCCGCCCGCGTGAGCGCGCGGTATTGACAAACTCTGATGCAGGGCCAGTTTATAATTGTTCTAAATTGCATCGGTTGGGGCTCATGAAGGCGAAGACCAAGCTGACAAGTGTGGCCAGGGTGCCGGTCGGCACCAATCAGAACAGCCTGATCGCCGGCCCGCGTGGCCCTGGCCTGGTGAGTGCCTGCAATTATTCATCGTACGACCGTAAAGTCAAACTTTACACCAGAATATAGTTACGATCCGTAATTTACAGACCAAGCAAACCACGTTGCAAAGAACGGAGAGGAATATGGACGGATATGATGTCGTAAACGCTGGCAAATGCCCGGTAATGCATGGTGTTCGCCCCCACGAGACTTTCAGGGGCAGGTCGAACCGGGACTGGTGGCCGAACCAGTTGAACCTCAAAATTCTTCACCAGAACTCTCCCCTGTCCAATCCCATGGGCAAGGACTTCAACTACGCTGAGGAGTTCAAGAAGCTCGACTTCCAGGCCCTGAAGAACGACCTCTATGCGCTGATGACCGACTCGCAGGACTGGTGGCCGGCCGACTTCGGGCATTACGGGCCGCTCTTCATCCGGATGGCGTGGCACAGCGCGGGCACCTATCGCATCGGTGACGGCCGCGGTGGTGCAGGCTCGGGCGCACAACGCTTTGCGCCGCTCAATAGCTGGCCGGACAACGTGAACCTCGATAAGGCGCGCAGGTTGCTGTGGCCGATCAAGCAGAAATACGGCAACAAGATCTCCTGGGCCGATCTGATGATTCTCGCAGCCAACTGCGCGCTGGAGTCGATGGGCTTCAAGACATTCGGCTTTGGCGGCGGGCGCGAGGATGTCTGGGAGCCACCAGAGGACATCTATTGGGGCCCCGAAGGGAAGTGGCTGGCAGACGAACGCTACACCGGCGACCGTGATCTTCGGAATCCTCTCGCCGCTGTGCAGATGGGCCCGATCTACGTGAATCCAGAAGGGCCGAACGGCAAGCCGGATCCGCTCGCCGCGGCGCGGGATATCCGCGAGACGTTCAAGCGCATGGCCATGAACGACGAAGAGACCGTGGCACTCATCGCCGGCGGACACACGTTCGGCAAGACCCACGGCGCCGCCGATCCGAGCAAGTATGTCGGCCCCGAGCCCGAAGGCGCCTCGATCGAGGAGCAAGGGCTCGGCTGGAAGAACACCTATGGCAGCGGCAAAGGCGATGACGCGATCGGCAGCGGTCTGGAAGTCATCTGGACCCAGACGCCAACGACGTGGAGCAACAACTTCTTCTCGAACCTGTTCGGCTACGAATGGGAACTGACCAAGAGCCCGGCCGGTGCGTATCAGTGGAAGCCGCAGGGCGATGCGGGCGCCGGTACGGTGCCGGATCCGCACGACCCGTCGAAGCGTCGCGGGCCCTCCATGCTGACCACCGACCTCGCCTTGCGCTTCGACCCTGTTTACGAAAAAATTTCAAGGCGGTTCTATGAGAACCCGGATCAGTTCGCAGACGCGTTCGCCCGGGCGTGGTTCAAGCTGGTGCATCGCGACATGGGTCCGCGCTCGCGCTATCTCGGCCCGGAGGTCCCGGCGGAGGAATTGCTGTGGCAAGACCCGGTCCCGACCGTCACTCATAAACTGATTGACGAACAGGACATCCGCACACTCAAGGGCAAAATCCTCGCATCCGGTCTTTCCATCTCCCAATTGGTTTCGACCGCTTGGGTATCGGCGGCAACGTTCCGCGGCTCCGACAAGCGCGGTGGGGCGAATGGAGCGCGCATCCGCCTCGCACCGCAAAAGGACTGGGAGGTCAATCAGCCGGCCCAACTGGCGAAGGTGCTTGAAACCCTTGAGGATATCCAAAAGGAATTCAATGCGGCGCAGACTGGAGGGAAGAAAGTCTCACTCGCCGATCTGATCGTCCTCGGTGGCTGCGCCGCCGTCGAGCAGGCTGCGAAGAAGGCCGGGCATGACGTACAGGTTCCCTTCATGCCGGGCCGCACGGATGCGTCGCAGGATCAGACCGACATCGCGTCCTTCGCGGTGCTCGAACCGGCCGCGGACGGGTTCCGCAACTATCTCAAGGCCGCATACACTTCGCCAGAAGAGATGCTGGTCGACAAGGCGCAACTCCTAACGTTGACCGCCCCTGAGATGACGGTCCTCGGCGGCGGCATGCGTGTGCTGAATGCGAACTTCGGACAGTCGCCGCATGGTGTCTTCACGAAGCGGCCAGAGACGCTCACCAATGACTTCTTCGTCAACCTGCTCGACATGCGCACCGAGTGGAAGGCAACCTCGGAAGCCAAAGATGTGTTCGAGGGCCGCGACCGCGCGACGGGCGAGCTGAAGTGGACCGGCACCCGTGTCGACCTCGTCTTTGGTTCGCACTCCCAGCTCCGAGCCCTCGCGGAAGTCCATGCCTGTGCCGACTCGCAAGCAGCGTTTGTGCGCGACTTCGTGGCAGCTTGGAACAAGGTGATGAACCTGGATCGCTTTGACCTCGCCTGATTTTCGCGGAAAGGCGTTCGGACGCAGCCGAGGCCCAGCCGCGTCCGAACGTCAGCTCCGGATAAGTCACAGCATGCTCGCCTGCGATAAAAAATGATAATGGGGCAACGTCGAAATGCTCGATCGACCGGACGCCGCTGGACCGCGCGCCGGCTAACGCCAGAGTTGTTTGCTGGCAAGCGCCGCACCTTGCGCCAGCGCTTCGAGCTTGGCCCAGGCGATCTGCGGGTGGACGCGGCCACCGAGCCCGCAATCGGTCGAGGCGATCACCCGCTCGCGGCCGACCAGATTGGCAAACCGCAGGATGCGGTCAGCCACCAGCTCCGGGTGCTCGATGACGTTCGTGGCATGGCTGACGACGCCTGGCAGGATGATCTTGCCATCGGGCAATTTGATGTTCTGCCACACCTTCCATTCGTGCTCGTGGCGGACATTGCCGGCCTCGAACGAATAAGCCTGGGCGTCGATCTTCAGCATCACATCGACAATGTCGCGCATCGGAATGTCAGTCATATGCGGACCGTGCCAGCTGCCCCAGCACAAATGAAAGCGGATGCGGTCTTGCGGCAGCCCGCGGATAGCGTGGTTCAGCGCCTCAACGCGCTGCATCGTGAATTTCTGGTATTCCTCGACCTTCGGCGCGGGGTTGATCTGGTCCCAATTCTCGGCGATGCACGGGTCGTCGAGCTGCAGCACAAGCCCGGCGTCGACGATTGCCTTATATTCCTCGCGCATCGCATCGGCGCAGGCGTAAAGCAATTCCTCTTCGGTCTTGTAATATTCATTGCCGATGCGCGAAGCACTGCCCGGCGCGACCGCACTCATAAAGCCTTCCTCGATCCCGGCCGCCGCCAAGGCCTCCTTGAAACGCGCGATGTCGGCGCGGATCGCGTCATGGCCGGTATAGGTCAGCGGGGCGACGCAGATCGGTGCGGGCGGCCGCGGCCCGGTGGTAATGCCCGAAGCGGGATCGTTGTAGGCAGCGGCAAATTGCGTGCGGTCGCGGCGGTCGCCAAAGCTCGTCAACACGATCTCGCCGGGGCGCGAACGCCGCGGCGTCATCTCATAAAGACTCGGGCCCTCGGGATTGAGACCGCCAAGGCGCTGCCACGAATAGCGCCACCAGGAGCCGTAATTAACCCGCTGGCCCATCGGCTTGCCAAATTCGCCGTCGCCCGGGATGTCGATGCCGCGCTCTTTCTGATGGCGCACGACCTCTGCCACGGCACCGCGCAAGGTGTCGTCGAAAGCGCGCTCGTCGATCGCCTCGCCGGTCTCGTGGGCGCGATTGGCGGCAATCAGCGCGTCCGGCCGGGGCAGGCTGCCGGCGTGGCTCGTCAGGATATGGTCGGTGCTGGTTCGCAAGATGTCCTCCCTTATTTGGCAACAGGGCGCGTACCGCCGCTACTTGTCTTGCCGACGATTGTCGCACCTGGCATCGGAATTTCGTCTCGTTTCGCGCCAGCATAACAGCGCGTACCAAGTTATTCTCAAAGGGAAAGTTGCCCCTCTTGAAAAAGATCATGACGGCGAGGTCATCGACCGATCGACGTTGACTCCCTGCGACCTCCGACCATGCCGAATGCGGAGAAAGCTCTGCGGTTCTTATGCGACGAGATGCTGCGCGGCCTTGGCCGATGGCTGCGGGCGGCCGGTTATGACACGATCATTGCCGGGGGCGGGCTCCCTGACCGCGCTCTCGCCCTACGCTGTGCCGAAGAGGAGCGGATTTTGCTGACCAGGGATCGGCAGCTTGCCAATATCGCAAAAGCTACGGCCTCGGTTATGCTGGTGCCGGGTGACGGTATTGATGCCGCCGCCCGGGCGTTGCGCGCCGCTCTTGGCATCGATTGGCAGCACGCGCCGTTCACCCGGTACCTTGTCGACAACCAGCTGCTCGCGGCGGCGCCGAAAGAGGCAGCAGCGCTGGTGCCCGAACAATCGCGCGCCGCCGGTGGTCCGCTGCGGCAATGCCCCGAATGCGGTCGCCTTTATTGGCCCGGAGGACACGTCCGGCGCATGCAGCAGCGACTGGTCGCCTGGCAAGAGGAGACGACCCTCCCCAGCTAACAAGCACGGATCAGCCGCGGCCGGTGAGCGCGGCGGCGGGAAGTCAGCGCCAAAGCGCGCGGGATGGATGGCCCCGCGCCTCCGCCGCCGGTGGTTAGCCGCCGGGAGCAACGCCCTGGCGCTTGTGGGCGGGGCAAAGGCCGCGATAACCCCGCCGCTCCTCCGGCTCCGGCGCCAGTCGGTGAGCGGTGAGGTTAAACGCTCACCGCCCGTCAGGGTGGCGCGCGGCGCTGATGGCGCGCCAAACCTTCTCGGGCGTCGCCGGCATATCGATATGGCCGACGCCAAGCGGCGAGAGCGCATCGACAACGGCGTTCATGATCGCGGCCAGTGCCCCGACATTACCGGCTTCACCGGCGCCCTTGACACCCAGCGGGTTAGTCTTGGTCGGCACCGGATTCTCGTCGGTTGCGAAGAATGGGACCTCGCCGGCGCGCGGCAAACCGTAATCCATCAATGATCCTGAGAGCAGCTGGCCTGATTGCTTGTCATAGACGAGATGCTCGCTAAAGGCCTGGCCGATCCCTTGCGCGATGCCGCCATGAATTTGGCCTGCGAGCGTGAGCCGGTTGATCACAGTCCCGACATCGTCGACGACGGTATAGCGCAGCATTTGGGTCGCACCCGTCTCGGGATCGATCTCGACCTCGCAGACATGACAGCCGTTCGGAAAATTCGGAATTTCGGGCGAGAAGCTCGCCACCTCGTAAAGCCCGGTTTCGAGCCCAGGTGGCAGCCGCGACGGCATATAGGCGGCCTGCGCCACCTCCGGTAATGAGATAACCCGGTCGGTGCCGGCGACGCAAAATATCCCGCCTGAAAATTCGATGTCGGCTTCGGCCGCTTCCATCGCATGCGCCGCGATCTTGCGCGCCTTGGCAATAATCTTGTCGGCGGCCATTGCGGCGGCGCTGCCGCCCAATACTGCAGTGCGCGACGCATAGGTGCCGCCGCCATCGGGGGCAAGGTCGGTGTCCGAATGCGCGACGCGGATAGCGGCCTCGTCGAGACCGAGCCGATTAGAGAGCAGGATCTTGTACATCGTCTCATGACCCTGGCCGTGCGATATCGAGCCCGGGATCACGGTGACCGTGCCACCGGAGTCGATCCGTACCATCACGGTCTCGCCTTGCGCCTGCGAGGTCTGTTCGATGATATTGGCAAAGCCGATGCCGCGCAGCTTCCCGCGCCGGCGAGCTTCATCGCGACGGCGCTCAAACCCAGCGTAATCGCTCATGTCGAGCGCCCGGTCGAGGTTCTGACCGAACTCGCCACAATCGAGCGTATAGACGAGGCCGGTCTTGAACGGCATCGCATTCGCCGGCACCGTGTTGCGCCGGCGCAGTTCGGCGCGATCGATCCCGATTTCGCGCGCGGCGTTGTCGATCAGACGCTCGACAACGTACGACGCCTCGGGCCGTCCCGAGCCGCGATAGGGGCCGATGCTCGTCGTGTTGGTAAAGACAGCCGAGACTTCGACATAGATCGCGGGGGTGGTGTAGGTGCCGGCGAGCCCGCCCAGATGCATCGTTGGCGAGATGATGCCACCCGGCGCCAGATAGGCACCAATATTCGAGACATTGCGGACCCGCAATGCCAGGAAATGCCCGTCGCGGTCGAGCGCCAACTCGGCTTCGCTGACATGATCGCGGTCGTGATCATCGGTCAGCATACCCTCGCCGCGCTCGGCGATCCATTTGACGGGCCGCCCGATCTTGCGTGCCGCCCACAGCGCCAGCGCGTATTCGGGATAATGCCCGCCCTTCATGCCAAAGCTGCCGCCGACCTCGCCGGCAACGACGCGGAGCTGGGTTTCCGGGATGTGCAGGATACGGCGCGCCAGATCAGCACGCGTGGTATGCGGGCGTTGGGTCCCGACATAGAGCGTGAAGCGGCCAAGGCGGTCGTCCCATTTGCCGATGCATCCGCGCGGCTCCATCGTGGCGGCGGTCACGCGGTTAAAAACGAGCTTCAGTCGGGTGACATGATCGGCTCGGGCAAACGCCGCCTCAACCGCGCGCCTGTCGCCGAGGGTGAAGAAAAAGCACTCATTGTCTCGGCATTCCTGCCACAGCCTTGGCGCGTTATCTAATAACGCCGCTTCGGCCGCAGTGACCGAGGGTAGCGGCTCGTACTCGACTGCAATCCGCTCCGCTGCGTCCTTCGCGAGATCAATGGTTTCGGCCACGACAAACGCGACCGGATCGCCGACCAGCAACGCCCGGTTCTTCACCAAGGCTGGGCGCGGCGGGACAAACATCGGCGAGCCGTCGCGGCGCTGGCGCGGAATGGTCGGTTGCGGCGCTCCAAATTTTTCGGCCGCCCAGTCCTCGCCGGTCAGAACTGCGAGCACGCCCGGCAATTGCTGCGCCGCGCGGATGTCAACCGCGCGGATCTGGGCATGAGCATGCGGCGAACGCAACACATAAGCATGGGCGAGCTGCGGGAGAATGAAATCGTCGGTGTAGCGGCCGCGACCGGTAAGCAGGCGCGGATCTTCGGTGCGCAGCACCGCCTGGCCCAGCGCGAACTTCATCGCGACCTCCATTCGGCTTGCTGGGCAAGAATTCAACACGTACCCGCTCGAGGCTGTCAACGCGCTGCCCGCGTTGAGAGCATAGTGAAGAGCTTCGCGGACGAATTAAGACCGGTCAGGGTGAAAGGAATATGCGCGGGGGGCCATTGACACCGAGCTTTGGCACTGATTGCCGGAAGCGCAGAGTTTGGTGACCTTCGTCGGGCTCATAGTCCGGCGAGTCGGCAAGCCCAAGGATGACGCCGATGCCTACCTCTATCTGAGGAAGTTGGGGTCTACCACCAACGCAACCATTGGCGTGGATGGTAGCACTCGCAGGCGCTCGCTGGCTGAGTACTGCTCTATGGCCCGGATGATTTAAGGAAACACTGAATAATTCCGGGCCGTCGATTCCGCGCTATGGGAAATCAATGACTTGGGCCGCTTTACGCTTTACGGGCGTCTTATCGCCTTTATTCAGCGTCTCCCTAAACGGGTGGGCGGGGTTGCGCGCCGGCGGCGGCGATCCAGGTGACAGCCAGCATCCGAGCCGGTCGGCCCGCCCGCCTAGCCGCCGCATGCGGCCGGCCTCACTTCAATAGGAAGGTTTATTGGAGCGGGTCGGCGGTGCGTCGCGATAAATCTGCAGGCGCGTTACGCGCAACCCGGCGACGCCATGCGCATCGATCGCCTTTTGCCAGGCGTGAAATTCTTCGATTGAGAGCTGATAGCGCTCGCATGCCTCATCGAGAGTCAGCGCACCATTGCGAACGGCATCGACGATTACCGCCTTGCGCCGCGCAACCCACCGCTTGGTGTCTGGTGCGGGCAGAAGTTTGTTGTCGGTCATGTCTTTCTCGTTCATGTCAACAGAATAGGTCGCCAGCACTTAAAGAATCGCTAAGTGATACCTTGAAATTCGCTTTGAACTTTTTAACTGATGTGCAAGATTTATTTACAGATGGCACATCAAACCGGCTAAAAAGTGGCGGAGACCGGCATGCACGGATTATGGCGCAGGCTTTTCGCTGATCGGGCAACTCGCTGAAGCGATTTCGGCAACTCCGTCCGGATATGCAAAAAGCCGTGCCAAATCAACCGTCTCCATGCGATTCTCGCGCTTGAAGCGCACCTGAGCGGTTCATATACTCCGGCCCGCTAATTAATGGTTTCGGGGAGACCGATGCACCTATCGCTTCCGCCAGGTTATCGCCCGTCCGAAGACGAAGAGTTCATGAGCCCCCTTCAGGTCGAATACTTCCGACAAAAGCTGCTGCGCTGGCGTGAGTCGCTACTCGCCGAATCCACTGATACGCTGCAGCACCTCAAAGAGGAGAGCCTGCTCAAGCCCGATCTGACCGATCGCGCCACGCTCGAGGCCGAGCGATTGATCGAATTGCGCACCCGAGCGCGCGAACGCAAGCTGATCTCAAAGATCGACGCGGCACTCGGTCGGATTGCCGACGGCACTTACGGCTATTGCGAAGAAACAGACGAGCCGATTGGGATCCGTCGTCTTGAGGCGCGGCCGATCGCGACGCTCAGCATCGAGGCGCAGGAGCGCCATGAACGCATGGAGCGAACCCACCGCGACGACTGATCCGCTGCCTCCCTCGTCAGGTTGACGACAGTGTCGCCTCGAACACTCGGATAATCGAAACAAAATCAGAACACAGGGATTGCCACTTCGCCGATCTATGGTAGAGTAAGACGGTTATCGAGCGTTTTAGGCGAGAGAAATGGCGATCAGTGCGGCTGCGGGCGGCACCAAAGGTCAACCAAGATTGACCTCCCAATCGGCTGTTTTGGGAGCCCTCTACCGCTCATCCCGCTGCCTGCATCGGGGAAAGCGGGCATCACAGGTGTTTGCTGCGATCGCCGGCGTTGCCAGTGCTGTCGGGATTGCTCGCGCGGCCGGAGCGATCGATGGGATATCTCTGCTGCTGCTGATCGGTTGTGCTATGGCTGCTATCGTTGCAGCGACCGCGATGCGGGTTATGGCGGCGAACGAGGCGTGGTTCGGGGTTCTTGATTGCGCATTTGAGTGCTGCCCCGAGGCACAATTAATCGTGACACCGGACGGTGAGGTGGTGCAAGCCAATCCCGCCTTCGCGCGCCTGTTTGCGGCCGCGGCGATTTCGCTGGATGGTATAGAGCATGCGGCGGCCTCGCCTGAAGCTGCCAGCCTTGTCCGCTCGCTGCGCGAGCGTGCGAGATCCGGCGAGCCCGCGAGCGCGAGCATCCCGCTACAACCGGCGGGTCGGGGCTCGTCCCGGCTATTCCAAATTTCGGTTCAGCCCGGCGTTGGGCGCCCCAGCCTCCATTTGTGGACGATCAGCCCGATTGACGCGATCTCCCGGCCGGCAGCGACCAACCGTGACAATGTTGAGCTTGACCCATACCAACATTTCTTTGCCGATGCCCCGGTCGGGATTGCGGTCATCGATGGCCTCGGCCGCCTTATCAAGGCGAACCGCGCGCTTGGCGAGCTGTTCGACGCCGCCCCCGACATATTGCTCGGTCGTGAACTGATCGGGTTCCTGAACCCGGAAGATCAGGAAGCGATCGCCGCTAAGCTCAGCGCCGCCGCGGCCGGTCGTGACGATCGCACACCGATCGAAATCCGTCTGGCGCCGCCGAGCGATCGAACCATGGTACTGCTCCTCAGCCGCCAAGCTGCAGATGGCGACCGGCCGGGTGGTCGTGAGCCGGCATTTTCGTCGCCGGACGAAGCCGCGGCGGAGGCCGATCTGGCAATGGCTGTTACGAGAAATCCGGCCGCGAGCCTGACGCTTTATTTCATCGATGTAACCGAGCAGAAGCATCTTGAAGCACAAATTGCCCAGTCGCAAAAAATGCAGGCGATTGGCCAGCTCGCTGGCGGTGTCGCGCATGACTTCAACAATCTGCTGACCGCGATGATCGGGTTTTGCGATCTCTTGCTATTGCGCTCGCGGCCTGGCGACCCCGCTTTTGCGGATATCATGCAGATCAAGCAGAATGCCAATCGTGCCGCCAATCTGGTACGTCAGTTGCTGGCCTTCTCCCGGCAGCAGAGCCTACAGCCGCGAGTGCTCGACATCACCGATGTTCTGTCTGAATTGTCTCATCTGCTGCGACGGCTGATCGGCGAAAACATCGAACTCAAATTCGCCCACAGGCGGGATCTCGGCCTTGTCAAGGTCGACCAGGGCCAACTCGAGCAGGTCGTAATCAATCTTGCGGTCAATGCTCGCGATGCGATGCCCAATGGCGGCCGGCTGACGATCCGTACCGAAAATTCCCATCAGCCTCGCCCAGTCCGCCGCGGGTCCGAAATCATGCCCGCCGGAGACTATGTGCTAATCGAAGTCGCCGATACAGGTGTCGGCATTGCTCCCGACACAATGGTGCGAATTTTCGAGCCGTTTTTTTCAACCAAAGAGGTCGGATGCGGCACCGGACTTGGCCTTTCGACCGTTTACGGCATTGTTAAGCAGACCGGCGGCTTCATCTTTGTTGAAAGTCGTCCCAACCACGGCACCAACTTTTCGATCTATTTGCCCCGGCATGTTGCGGGAGATGCCGCACCCGTGAAGCTCGAGGCCGAGCCGGCGATCACTCGAGATCTGACCGGCAGCGGCACGATCATGCTCGTCGAGGATGACGATGCCGTTCGTACGTTTGGCGCGCGCGCGTTGCGCAACAAGGGCTATCACGTGATCGAAGCAAAAAGTGGCGAAGCCGCGCTTGAAACGATCTGCTCTACCGCCGATCGCATCGATTTAGTGATCACCGATGTGGTGATGCCACAGATGGACGGGCCGGCTTTGATTCGCCTGGTTCGTGAGGTCGATCCTGCGATCAAGGTGATCTTTATTTCAGGCTACGCCGAGGACGCGTTTCGCCAGTCTCTCGGCGAGGAACGCGACCTTTACTTTTTACCAAAGCCGTTCAACCTGAAACAGTTTGCACTCAAGGTTAAGGCAGTTATGCGCGACAATCCTACACCTGCGCAATTTCCCGATTGCCAATAAGAACAAAACAGGTACAATACTGCCTCGGCTGCGCGTTTGCACGGCAGCATCGGCTGTGAGATAGTGGAGGGCTTCGGTATGCAGACGGCATTGCGCCTCTTGGACAAAGAAGCGATGGACAAGCAGCGGGCTCTGGACGCGGCCCTCGCACAAATCGAGCGCGCCTTTGGCAAAGGCTCGATCATGAAGCTCGGCGCGCATGAGACCGCGGCGGATACCGAGGTGATTTCGACCGGCTCGCTTGGCCTCGACATCGCGCTTGGCATCGGCGGCCTGCCGCGCGGCCGCATCATCGAAATCTACGGCCCGGAAAGCTCGGGCAAGACCACGCTGGCCTTGCATGTGATCGCCGAAGGTCAGCGTGGCGGCGGCACTTGCGCGTTTATCGACGCCGAGCACGCGCTCGACCCAGCCTACGCCCGCAAGCTCGGGGTCAATGTCGACGATCTATTAATCTCACAACCCGATGCCGGCGAGCAGGCACTCGAAATCGCCGACACATTGGTGCGCTCCGGCGCGATCGACGTGCTCGTCATTGATTCGGTAGCAGCGCTTGTGCCGCGCGCCGAACTCGAAGGCGAAATGGGCGACAGCCATATGGGCTTGCAGGCCCGGCTGATGAGCCAGGCATTGCGCAAGCTGACCGGCTCGATCTCCCGCTCGCGCACGATCCTCATCTTCATCAATCAGATCCGCTACAAAATCGGGGTCGTGTTCGGCAATCCGGAGACGACGACCGGGGGCAATGCGCTCAAATTTTACGCATCGGTCCGGTTCGACATCCGGCGCATTGGATCGCTCAAAGAGCGTGACCAGGTGATCGGCAACCAGACCCGGGTCAAGGTCGTCAAAAACAAGATGGCACCGCCGTTCAAGGTCGTCGATTTCGATATCATGTATGGCGAAGGCATCTCCAAACGAGGCGAACTTATTGATCTCGGCGTCCAGGCGGGCGTCGTCGAAAAATCGGGCTCGTGGTTTTCCTATGAAGGCCAGCGCGTTGGGCAGGGCCGCGAAAACGCCAAAAACTATTTGCGTGAGCATCCCGATGTCGGAGCGGCAATCGAACGGGCGATCCGCGCCAATGCCGGCCTTGTAGCCGAGGCGATGATGGCGGCGCCGAGAGAGGCTGTCGCAGCCGAGGAGTCGGGAGAGGCCGTCGCAGCCGACGAGTCGGAGGCCGTTCCAGCCGAGGAATAGTGCCGAGGGGCCGGCGGAGAAACCGATGCACGCTGCGGTCTTGACCGAAATAAACACACCGCTGCAGATCGCCGATCTGGAACAAGAGCCGCCGCGCAATGAAGGTACGCGTCCATGTCAAAGCCGCGGGCGTGTGCATGAGCGATTGGCACATCGTCAATGGTGACTGGCCTCTGCCATTGCCGATGATGCTGGAGCACGAAGCAGCCGGCATCGTTGCCGAGACCGGGCCCGGTGTGGTCGGGGTCAAACCCGGCGACCATGTGATCTTTTCGTTTCGGCCGCATTGCGGTCGATGCTGCCGCCCCCAGTGGGCATGCGGTGTTGGTCGGCATCCCGGCGTTTTCAGCGCGCGCGCCATCAGCCCCGCATAAATGGTATATTATGATGAAAAGGTGATCAGCGGGACCTATTACGGCTCGGTACGATCCGATATTGATTTTCCGATCCTTGCCGATCTCGACATCGAGAAAAAGATTAATATCGATCGTCTGATCAGCTGCACCTACTCTCACAAATCCCCTCATTTTTATTGATAAGAGCATAGACGCGATTCGACCCGTCCTCATAGATACTTTCGGCACGGGCGTATCGGAGCGGATGCATGGGAACGGCGCAGCGGACACGCGGGCGGTTTGACCAGGTCCGCGCCTACCT
>JAFAOB010000460.1 GCA_019238055.1 Alphaproteobacteria bacterium | reverse complement strand
AGGTAGGCGCGGACCTGGTCAAACCGCCCGCGTGTCCGCTGCGCCGTTCCCATGCATCCGCTCCGATACGCCCGTGCCGAAAGTATCTATGAGGACGGGTCGAATCGCGTCTATGCTCTTATCAATAAAAATGAGGGGATTTGTGAGGGTCGGAATATATAACTGTTGATCAGTGGCGGGAAACTGCCATATCTGGTTTCTCGAAAATCGACGGGCCTGCTGACTCAGACTGACGCAATGCTTGGACCGCTGAGGGTTGCCGAACCCGAGGCAATCGAATGGCGAATTCGGTGAACTCGTCGACCCGGCTATCGACCTCGATTGTGCCACCGTGCTGTTGGGTAACGATGTCATAGCTGATCGATAAGCCGAGACCGGTGCCCTCGCCGGTCGGTTTGGTGGTGAAGAACGGCTGAAACAGCTTGTCTTTGTTCTCCGGTGGAATGCCAACGCCATTGTCGCGGATATTGATTTCAACCGCATCGCCGAGATCGCGTGTTGACACCTTGAGGGTCGGCTTGAACTTCGGGTCGCTCCCCTCCTTCTCTCGTTTCCTGGAGGCGTAAAAGCCATTACTGATCAGGTTGAGACAGACTCGCGTGATGTCCTGCGGGACAAGTTCGATGGGGGCGATGGCGGGATCGAAATCATGCTCCAAGGTGATATTGAAGCTCTGATCCTGGGCGCGGGCACCGTGATAGGCGAGATTGAGCGCGTCTTCGACTAAATGGTTGAGATCGACGCTTCGCCGTTCACCGCTACTGCCCCGCGAGTGCTCCAGCATACTCGTGACGATGCCATCAGCGCGTCTTCCGTGTTCGGCGATCTTTTCGAGATTGCCGGTCAGCATCCTGATCACCTCGCCAATCTCGGCTCGCTCTTCGTCGCCTAACGAGTTGATTGCCGGGGCTGCCGTTTCCTTCAATTCGTCAAGCAGTTCAACCGACAAGTTGGCGAAGTTGTTGACGAAATTCAGTGGGTTTTTGATCTCGTGAGCAATGCCTGCGGTTAGCTGGCCCAACGATGCCATCTTCTCAGCCTGGATCAGATTGGCCTGGGCGGCTTTCAGGTCGAGATAGGCTGCCTCCGCCGCGTCCCTGGCCGCTTTGATTTCGGCCTCGCTGCGTTTCCGTTTGGTGATATCGCTGTAGATCAGCACGATGCCGCCGCCCGGCATCGGATTGTGCCTCACCTCGATGACCGTCCCATCTGGGCGGGTTCGCTCAAAGCTGTAATGATCGCCAATCCGCGCACGCAACCGTGCAATCTGCGTCTCCGGGTCGGTCTCACCGAATTCGCCGCGCTCGACGAGATGGCGGATGTAGGTATCGAATTCATGGCGCTTGGCGAGGAGATCGTCGGGGAGTTGCAGCAATTCCTGAAAGTTGCGGTTCCAGGCGGCAAGGTGCAGTGTTTCGTCGAACATCACCACCCCGTCGACCATGTTGTCGAAGGTGACCCGCAATTCCTGCTGGCGCTGGCGGATCTCGTCCAGGAGTCGCGCATTCTCCATTGCAATGACTGCCTGCGCCGCGAAATTCTGCAACAGCGCGATCTGCTTGTCGGTAAACGGACGTACCTCCTGGCGAACAGCTACGATCATGCCGAGCAGGATATTGTCTTTGCGCAGCGGTACGGCCAGGACGGTTCGCGCGCCGGTCTCTTTGACAGCTGCCTGCATCAGGGGATGATCGACCTCGGCCTGATCAGGGATGTGGACAAAGCGGGCCCCGTCGAGGAGGGGCTGTCCGATTGGATTGCCGACCGCGCGGACTCCCTCGCGCAGCCGTTTGGCGAATGGGTTCGACCCGGAACTCACGGCCACAGCGCGAAACCTCTCGCCGTCATAGAGTGCCAAGGAGCCGTGGTCCGCGCCGCAGAGGGTGTACGCCTTATCCAAGATTGCGTCGAACACCGGTGCCAGATCACCGGGCGAGGAATTGATGACTCCTAGCACCTCGGCGGTCGCGGTCTGCTGCTCCAAGGCCTCACGGGTCTCGTTTATGAGTTGCGCGTTCTCCATCGCGATGACCGCCTGCGCCGCAAAGTTCTGTAGCAGGGCGATTTGCTTGTCGGAAAACGGGCGAACCTCGCGCCGATAGATGACGAAGACACCCAATAGTCTGTCGTTCTTTCGGAGGGCCACCCATAAGGCAGTGCGACCATCGTCAAAATCAACCAATGCTCGTATGAACCGAAGCCCGTTGCGGTAAGCCTCAGAATTCTTGAGGTCGGCGTGATGAACAACCGACTCCCCACGGATTAATTGCTGGAGCGACCCGTGTGTCTGAGAATATCCACTGGTTCGTGGCTTGATCGGCTCTCGCAGGTAATCCACCAGCGCGGCTGACATTCCTCGTTGGGCCGCACTGTGAAACGCTTCGCCGTCGTAAGTGAAAAGGCAGCCAAATGCGGCCTTGCACAGGTTCAGCGCCTTCTCGATCATCGCATCAAACATCGGTGCAAGGTCGCCCGGCGAGGAATTGATGACCTCCATGACTTCGGACATTGCGGTTTTTTGGGCCTGGACTTCGTCGCGCTCGGCAACCGCCTCATCTAGCTTCTGCTGCAATTCGGCATTGGTGCGCTTAAGTTCGGCCAGTTCATCGTTGATCGTCATCACGGTCATCTACTTATCCCCGTCGCGCCCATGCTCCGAGAAAATGATACTTCGATAAGCACCCTGCCCAGACCGCGAAGGACAAGGGCTCGATAATTTGCTGTTAGCGGCGATATCAAGACCCATAGCGCCGATAGCCGCCACATCCTCCCGTCGCGTTGCCCCCTTTTCTCGCCGCTCAAATTCCGAGTGCGTTATGAGGTCAGGATCGCTCGTTTCGAGTGTCTTCGGCAACGGCAAATGCATAGGGAACAGCCGCGACCCAGATTGGAGAGACCTTCCTAATTCATTTTTTGAACGTGAGCGGGTTCACACATCCGTGCTGGATTTCCCAATAGATTATGGGCGGTGATGGACTCCCCGCGTGAGGGGCGCGGTCCGTGGAGGGAGATGCACATGTCCGATATGGCTGTTCCGCAGTCTCGACCGGAGCCGTTATGGCAGCGAACGCAAGAGTATTGGAGAAGGTACAGATGGTTGCTCCTCACCTTGATGGTGATATCTGTCATTATACCTCTCGCCAACCGAATTTGGCGTATAATCAACACCCAAAATAGTATTTTCGATTTTGCAATAATACTCGCGACCATACTGTCGTTCTTACCTGCACTCATATGCTTCGTGCAGAGTGTATCAAGAAAGCGCCAGTTATCGAAGCTCACGAGCTTAGGATTTTCTCCGGTATCAAAAACAACTTTGTATCAAGTTGCGATCGAGTCCGTAGATCCCGGCAGGCTCGTTGTGGACGCAGATTATGGAATTCCGCTCATCCTCTATGTACTGGTGTGTTTCATCGGATTTATGACCATTTTGATCGCTTATACTCAGCCCGACCTGTTCTCTACCCCTAGTGTCTTACTCGGAGGCCCAATAGCCTCGGCAGATCCTGCCATTAAGGCATATCAGCTACAGACGTTTGTCGTCATTTCAATGGCATTTTTTGGTAGCTATATCTCCGCGCTAAGCCGCATTTTGGACAGAATAAACAACAACGATTTTTATCCGATCTCTCTGTATTACTATGTCGCACGGATCGTGGCAGCATGTATTGTGGCAGGTGTCCTGCGGCATACGTTCGGAGTGCTAGGTAGCTACAGCGATAACTTTCTTCCAAAGGCAATAAGTCAAGACTCTTTTCCGCTACTATTATTAATTGGTTTTAGCATCGGGTTTGCGCCCGACCTTTTTATCGTCTCCATGTTCCGAAAGACGTTCCAAGTCATCAAAACATGGGGGATTCGTGAAGAACCCAGCAAAGATGTCCAACCGGTCAGTCTCCCACTTCTGATGATCGACGATCTTTCGCGAGACAAGATAGATCGTCTGAACGAACTTGAAATCGACAATGCGCAGGCATTGGCGCGACAGAACCCATTTCGGCTTCTGCCTCGGTTACCCTATGATCTCGGATTGATTGTAGACTGGATTGCTCAGGCGCAGCTTTATGTTCTCGTCCGCGATGTTGGGCTTAAAAAGATGCGTGAGATGTATGTCCGAGATGTATTTGATCTTTATATCCGGCTTGAGGACGAGCAGGCGCGCACCGAGTTATGTAATACCTTGAGCTTTCCTGAAAAAGCAGGAAAAGCACTTTTGCGACAATTAGAGACGGATGCTTCCTTTTTGCGGCTGCGTGAGGTCAAAGAGGCAATGACGCCGCAGTCAGCACCGAAACCCAGCCCCGAAACGGCGTAGTGTTGAATTTTCGGTTGGGCGCGTTGGAGAGGACATGGTAGCGAGCAAAATCATGGTCATTCGGCATGCGGAGAAACCGGACGACGCGGGCACCATTTCCGGCATCGATGTCAATGGAAACCAGAATCGAGAGGAACTGACTGTTCGTGGCTGGCAGCGGGCGGGCGCTCTAGCCCGGATAATTCATGAGGACCGCCGGCTGCCCCGCATATCCTTGAAAATCCTTGCCTTTTGGGGTGTCATCGGCACAAACCCCGTTGGCGTCGGTTGATCCGGTCTCGGCGACCAAATCATACGCGATATCAATGGTTTGTT
>JAFAOB010000512.1 GCA_019238055.1 Alphaproteobacteria bacterium | reverse complement strand
TGCCGCAACAATGCACCGCGCCACCGCCGCGGACGAAACGCGCTGATCGGCGTCAGCGCCAGAATCCCGGCGCCGAGCGGGATGATCGGGCCGTGCGCCGATAGATTATAGGCGGTGCTGCCGACCGGGGTCGCGACGAGAATGCCGTCGGCCGTCAGTTCGTCGAGGCGGACGACGCCATCGACCGTAACCCTGAGCTTTGCCGCCTGGCGGCTCTCGCGCAACAGCGAGACCTCGTTAAAGGCGAGTGCACGATGGCAACTGCCATGCTCATTGCAGGCGAGCATTTCGAGCGGATGCAGGATCACCGGCTGAGCCTCCGCCAGCCGCTCGAACAGCCCCTCTGGACGGTAGGTGTTCATCAAAAAACCGACGCTGCCGCGATGCATGCCATAGATCGGCAGCCGTTGCGGCAGGAAGCAATGCAACGTCTCAAGCATAAAGCCGTCGCCGCCGAGCGATATGATCACGTCCGCATATTTCGGGGCGACGCAAGGGTATAGGCGCTCGAGTTCCGCCCGCGCTTGCTGCGCCGCCTCGGTATCGGCCGCAACAACCGAAACCAGCGGGGCGCCGGGCGGCACAGACTCTGTCACCCGCCGGTCACACTCATATGCCGGGCAACCGCAGGCCGGTTGTGACGTCGGTCGATTATGAAATCATGGCCGCGCGGCTTGCGTCCAATCGCCTCGCCGATCGCCGCCACAAGAGCCTCGTCGCCTTCGGATTGGCGTAACGGCGTGCGCAGATCGGCGGCATCCTCCTGGCCGAGGCACATGTAAAGCGTGCCTGTACAGGTCAGCCGCACACGGTTGCAGCTTTCGCAAAAGTTGTGAGTCAACGGTGTGATGAAACCAATCCGTCGCCCGGTCTCGCGCACGCTGACATAGCGCGCCGGCCCGCCGGTGCGATAATCGGTGTCGTCGAGCGTCCAGTGCCGTTCGAGCCGGGCGCGAACCATCGACAAGGGCAGGTATTGTTCGAGCCGGTTCTCGCCGCCGATATCGCCCATCGGCATGACTTCGATAAACACCAAGTCAAAGCCCTGGTCGCCGCACCATGAGACGAGGCGGTCGAACTCGTCGTCGTTGACGCCCCGCAGCGCCACAGTGTTGATCTTGACCGCAAGCCCGGCCGTTTTCGCGGCACTGAGCCCGTCGAGCACGACACCGAGTTGGCCGCGACGAGTGATCGCGGTGAATTTCACCGGGTCGAGCGTGTCGAGTGAAACATTGACCCGGCGCACTCCGGCCTCGCGCAAGTCGCCGGCATAACGGGCCAGTTGGCTGCCGTTGGTCGTCAGCGTCAATTCCTCGAGCGCACCTGTTGTCAGATGCCTGCCGAGAGATCGAAACAAGGTCATGATGCCGCGGCGTACTAACGGCTCGCCGCCGGTCAATCGCAATTTCTTGACGCCGAGCTGTATGAAAGCACTGCACACTCGATCGAGCTCTTCGAGGGTCAACAACTCGGCCTTTGGCAGAAAAGTCATTTCTTCCGCCATACAATAGATGCAGCGGAAGTCGCAGCGATCGGTAACCGATACGCGCAGATAGGTAATTTTCCGTCCAAACGGGTCAATCATATCGGGCTCGCTCGCAGCTATGCCACCCTTTGAAAGATAGGCGCGCAGCCAATGAATGTCGCCCCCGATTGCGTCATGGTTATCCCTCATGGGACGCAAAAGGCGGCCGGCCCGAGATTTCGACACTGCAGGTGCCGCCTTCCGCCTCACCCACTTACACATAGTGCCCGGGCGACGCGGTCTGATTTTCCGGCGTTTCACGCTTTGATTGATATTGCCGGCTTAAAACTTCTTTTCACGATATTTACTGCGCAGTTAGCCCATCGCCGGCCAAGGTGGTTCGCCGAACGTCCCGTACTTCATTTCGGTCAAAGCGTCGGGCGCGATGCATTGTCGCGCGGTTGTCCCACATGACGAGATCATGGAGGCGCCAGACGTGTGAGTAGACGAATTGGGGCTGGGTGGCAAATTCGGTCAGATCGCGCAGGAACAGGCGAGCTTCGGGGATAGTCCAGCCGAGGATCGCGCCGGCATGCGAGGACAGAAAGAGCGATCTCCGGCCGGTTGTCGGATGGGTACGCACCAGCGGCTGATCCACCGGTCGGAAGGCGGCGACTTCATCCTCGGTCAGTTTGGAAAATCCGATCGCGTGTCGCGAATAGATCAGGGAATGTTTACAGACGAGCTCCTCAATCTCCCCCCTGGTTCGCTCGTCGAGCGCGTCATAGGCGGCCCGCATATCGGCGAATTCGGTATTGCCGCCCCATGAGGGGAGGGTGCGACCGGAAAGCAGTGAATACTTCGCCGGGATCGGCCGAAAGGAGCTGTCGGAGTGCCACAACCGGTCGGCCAGCTTGAAAAACCAGACTCGGTCTTCACCCGACATGATGTTTCCATGCTTGTCGAGGTTTGAGAAATCAGCAATGCCGGGGCCCAGGCGCTGGTCCTCCCGCTTCCTGATATGCCCTGCCGTGTTGTAATTCTCCAGCTCGCCGAAATGGCGGGTAAACGCGATCTGCTCTTCATCGGTAATGTTCTGGTCGCGGAAGATCAGCACGGCATACTCGTCCATGCCAGCCTCGATCGCGGCGACCTCCTGCTGCGTGAGCGGCCTTCGGCAATCGACACCCTGAACTTCCCCGACGAAAACCGGATGGAGCTTACGGATTGATATCGACATCCCTTCTTCTCGTATTGAACAGAAATTCGGCGCGGTAAGAAAACGCCTCACTGCACAAGTGAGTATCAGAAATTCAGCAGGAACATTATCCTACCGATGAATGGTTTGCGGAAGAGGCAGGAGTCGAACCTACCGGGGACGCCTTCGCGCCCCCCAACGGTTTTGAAGACCGCGCGCCCCACCGGGGACGATACTCTTCCCTAATCAACCAAAATCAGCCGCCCCCGGCAACGCGACACGCGCATCACCGATGCGGCGGGTCGCCCCCATCTTATCAAGATATTCGAGAATCTGGATCGTCAGATTGCGGCCGACACCGCTGCGGTCGTTGAACATTGCTGCGGTGAAGGCCCTCTCCGGCGCCGCCGCGGCCAGATCATGGGCGATCGCGGCGAGCTGAGCCAAGGTTTCCGGCAGAAAAAACCGGTTGTCGGCGACCTTCGCGACCCGGCCCAGACGCTCGGCCCGACGCAAAAAGCGCTCGACTGCCGTGGGCTCAAGGGCGAGCTGTTCTGCGATCTCGCGCACCCGCGGCGGGCGCAATTCTGCCTGAATGAGTAGCGGACGCACCTGAGCCCACAGTTTTTCGTCAGCATTGGAGAGCCGTGGGCGATGCTCGGGCAGGCGCCACATACCGGCATCGCGCACGGCACGGCCGGCAGCAGCCAATGCGATGAGGGCAGCATCGAGGGCGGGCTCGGGTGCGAGCCCCCGCAACTGCGCCAAGAGTGCGGCCCGGGTCGGCCCGAGCATGTCGGACTGAGTTCCGTGCCAGGCAGCAAGCGCTGCGGCGATCCGGTCGGCGAGGCCAGCCAGATACTCGCGGGTGATCGCGACTTCGGCGTGTTCCCCTCCGACGCGCATGCACCCGATCTCGGTGCAATCGATCAGCGCTGCCAACTCGGCCGCGGTCAGATTGCGGACGAGCGCGAACTGCTTGAGATCGACAACACCTGCGACCGCCAGCATCTGCTGCAGTGCAAGCCCCGCTTCGGCCGGGGCCATCGCCGTGAGCATGGCGAGCCGCGCCGGCGATCGGCGCCCGCGGCGCGGCGCCTGCGGATCGACGACCCGGCCACCGGCCAAGGTTATGCGGGCCGCATGATCGCGCAACACGACGCGGTCGCCATGAAGAGCCGCGATCGGCTGCTCGACATCAATCTGTACAAAGCCGGTCTCGCCGGCGGCGATCGTGCGCCCGCTCAGCACAGCGGCGCGGCCGACCACGTCTTCAGTACCGATATGCAGATGCACCGGCAACCCGTCGCGCAGTGTCGTCTCGGCATGGCGCGAGGCGCGCAGCCTCAGATCGAGGCGGCGGGCCGGCAGATGCCGCTCGGGTGCCGCAAGCCAGTCGCCGCGCCCCGGCTCGCTGCCCGCGGGAAACGAGCCGACAATGTTGACAGCGCAGCGCTCGCCCGCTGCCGCGGTCGCGATCGCGCGGTTCTGGGCATGAAGCCCGCGCACCCGAACCGGAACCTCGCGGGGGCTGACCATCAGCCTGTCGCCGACCGCGACCGTCCCGGCATTGACCGTGCCGGTAACAACGAGCCCGATCCCAGGCAAGGTGAAGGCGCGATCGATTGGCATCCGAAAAAGGCCGACCGGCGGCGGCGCGGCGCGGATACGCTCGGCAATCTGCGCCGTTTCCTGGAGGTGTCGGGTCAGTGCGGCGATGCCATCGCCGCTCCGGCTCGACACCGGGAAGATGGCGCTGTCGCGATAACCGGCTTGCGCGAGCAGCCCCGCAATCTCGCTGACCACCGCTCTGGTCCGGTCGGGCCCGGCACGGTCGATTTTGGTAACGACGCCGGTGATCTCGGCGATCTCGATCAATTCGAGGATATCGAGATGCTCGATCGTTTGCGGGCGCGGCCCGTCATCCGCTGCAACCACCAGCAATACCCGGTCGATCGATAAGACTCCCGCCAGCATGTTGGGCAGAAAGCGTTCGTGCCCGGGAACATCGACAAACCCCAACGTGCTGCCGTCGGGCAGGGTCGCATAGGCAAAGCCGAGATCGATTGTCAGTCCGCGTCTTTTTTCTTCCGGCAGCCGGTCGGCATCGATCCCGGTCAATGCCCGGACCAAAGAGGTCTTGCCGTGGTCGATATGCCCGGCAGTCGCAAGGATCATCGTAAGAGGCCTGCGCGAAGTTCGGCCAGTTGGTCGAGGAAGCCGGCCTCGTCTTCGAGACAGCGCAGATCGAGCACGACTTTGCCGGCCTCAATCCTCCCGATCACCGGAGTCGGCAAATGGCGCAAGGTGCTCGCCAAAGCCTCCACTGCACCGCCGGATTTGCCGGCACCCATGGGGCGTAAGACGAGTGCGGCACTCGGCAACAATGATACCGGCAGGGCGCCGCTGCCGATTTGGCTGCGGGTCTCGGCGATCCCGGCTTCGGCGAGGCCGGCGAGAGCTCGCTGCACGGCCGGCAGCAAGCGCTCGGCGAGGGCGGCGATCTCGGACTGAGGACGGGCGAGGAGCCGCAAGGTCGGCAGACGCTGCGCAAGGCGATCGGGATCGGCGTAGAGCCGCAGCACCGCTTCAAGGGCCGCGAGCCGGATCTTGTCGAGCCGCAACGCGCGCTTGAGCGGGTTCTTGGCGAGACGGGCGACGAGGTCGGCATGGCCGACGACCAGCCCCGCCTGCGGGCCGCCCAGCAATTTATCGCCGCTGAAGGTGACGAGGTCGGCGCCCTGTGCCAAGGCCTCGGCGACAGTCGGCTCGTGCGGCAGGCCCCAGATGTCGAGATCGACGAGCGAGCCGCTGCCGAGATCTTCGATAAAGGGTACGCCATGCTCGCGGGCGAGGCCGGCGAGCTTTGCCGCCGGTACCGCGGCGGTAAACCCCTCGATCGCGTAATTGCTGGTATGCGCCTTTAGGATCAGCCCGGTTTCCGGGCCGATCGCTGCAGCGAAATCAGCCAAGTGGGTGCGGTTGGTGGTGCCGACTTCGCGCAGGCGGGTTCCGGCGCGAGCCATAATGTCGGGCAGGCGGAACGAGCCGCCGATTTCGATCAGTTCGCCACGCGACACGATCGTTTCGCGGCCATCGGCAAGGGTGTTGAGCGCCAGCACCAGAGCGCCGGCATTGTTGTTGACGGCGAGCGCCGCCGGCGCGCCGGTCAATCTGACTAACCAGCCGGAAATGTGATCGTCGCGCTCGCCACGTCGGCCTGTGGCAAGATCGTATTCGAGAGAGGAGGGCGCGCGCATTGCGGCCGCGGCTGCCTCAATCGCCTCTTCCGGCAATGGCGCGCGGCCAAGATTGGTATGCAGCACAGTGCCTGTCAGGTTGAACACTTGACGCTGCGAGGGCTGCATCAACTTTTCGAGCGCAGCGGCAGCTTCGGCGATCACCGTGTCGACCGAGCCGGCTTCACCGGATTCACGCCGCATCGCCAGCACCGCCCTGACGGCGTCGAGCACCAGAGTTCGGCCGAACTGTGCGATCAGCCTCGCACCGCCCGCCGAGCGCAAAATCGCGTCGACCGCCGGCAGCGCGGCCCGACCCTCGCGCGGTGCTGCCGTCATGACGCGACGACCGGCTCGGGCTGCGCTGCTGCCGCGCCCGCCGCCATGCGCACCCGCGGCCGGGTTCCGGCGCGCCGCTCGGCACGGCCGATCAAGGCGGCGCGATAGCCGTGATCGCGCAATTCGGCGAGGCAGCACCGGGCGCGCTCGGCCGGCAGGCCGGCGAGCAAGCCGCCGGCGGTCTGCGGATCGATCAACAGCGGCGCCAGCGGGTGTGATTGCGCCGCATCGTCAAGTGCCCCAAAGGCGGCAAGATTGTCGGTGTGGAGTGAACTCGTAATCCCTTGCGCTGTCAGCGCCAGCGCGCCGTTGAGCACCGGTATAGCGTTGGGGTCGAGTACCGCGTCCATTTCCGACGCGCCCAACATCTCCATCAGATGCCCGAGCAATCCGAACCCGGTCACGTCGGTACAGGCAGTCGCGCGATGGGCGGCAAGGCACTCCGCCGCCGCTGCCGCAGGCTGCAGCATTGCGGCAATCGCATCCTCCACCGCTTTGGCCGGCGCCAGCGCACGCCCCTCAGCCGCCAAAATGACGCCGGTACCAAGCGGTTTGGTCAGGATCAGGCAGTCGCCGGTCCGCAACCCCGATTTGCGCAGCAATCTTGCGCCCGAAGGCGCGCGTCCGGTCACGGCAAAGCCGAGCGCCAACTCGGCGCCCTCGGCGCTGTGTCCGCCGACGAGTGCGGCGCCCGCCCCATCAAGCACATCGAGGGCGCCTTTTAGCATGTGATAAAGATCGTGCTCGACGATCTCCGGGCGCGCCGGCGGCAAGGTGGCGATCGCGAGCGCCGTGTCCGGGAGCGCGCCCATCGCATAGATATCGTTCAGCGCGTGGTTGGCGGCGATCTGGCCGAACAGATAGGGATCGCTGACCATTGCGCGAAAGAAGTCGACAGTCTGCAGCAATGGCGGGGCGCCCGGGAATGTGATCAGCGCCGCATCGTCGGGCCTGTCGAGCCCGATCGCAACCGCCTCGTTGCCAGCCGGCCGCAACCGCTCGATGACCCGGCCGAGCACCGCGGCTGGCACCTTGGCGGCGCAGCCGCCGCAGCGCATCGGCTCCTCGCCCGGCTCGGGCTGCATTTGCGGCAATTCGCGATAGCGCCACATCCAGCGCCGGTCGATCCAGTCCTTGAGCTGCCACAGGTAAGCGCCGTGTGCGGCGAATGGCCCGCGTGAGGCGACCGCGTGCTTGTCGCCGGTGCCGATCAGCGCCAGCCCGCGGCGTTGCGGGATCGCCCGGCGCAGCGGCTCGCCCGCCAGCGCCCGACGCAGATTGGCGGCGAGCGGCGGCCCCTGACGCACGGCATAGACACCGGCCTTTTCGCGCGGATGGGCAAGCATCGTCGCGATATCGCCCGCCGCGAAGATGCGCGCGTCGGTTGGCGAGCGCAGGGTCTCGTCGATCGCGACAAAACCGGCATCGGTCAACACCAATCCGGTATTGGCGAGCCATGGCGCTGCCGCGGCCTCGGTGACCCACAACGCCTCGTCGAACGGGATCCGGCGCCCATCGGCGCAGACCAATACCCCGTTGTCGACCCGGACAACGAGACTGCGGCTGACGATCGTGATGCCGCGCTCGGCGAGGATGTGCTCGAAAAGGTTGCGGATACGAGTGTTGTGCGAGGGCAGTAGCGCATCGCGGGTCACGAGCGTGACCTCGACCGCGCTCCCGCACATCTGCACGAGCCGGTACTGCGCCGACAAGGCCAGCTCGACGCCCCCGGCGCCGCCGCCAATCACCGCGAGCCGCAGCCGTGCCGTGCGGCGAGCGCGCGCCAACAACGCTTCCCAGCGTGCTGCGAACTGCGCGATCGGCTTGACCGAAATCGCGTGCTCTGCCGCGCCCGGAACGTCGTCGGCGCGCGGTGCCGAGCCGATATCGAGCGACAGAAAATCCCACCGGATCGGCGGGTGGGCGCGGCAGGATACGACACGGTGACTGCGGTCGATTCCGATCGCCTCGTCGCGGATCAGCCGCGCGCCGGCAAAGCGCGCCAAGCGTCCGAGATCGATATGGCATTCGTCGAAATCATAGTGACCCGCGACCCAGCCCGGCAGCATGCCGGAATAGGGAGTCTCGACATCGCGGGCGATCAAGGTGAGGCGCACCCCTCGCATCGGCCGCATGCCAAAGCTCTTCAGCACATGCACATGGGCATGGCCGCCACCGACGAGCACGAGATCCTGGGCGATTGCAACCGGCTGCTGCATCGCTCTCTATATGCCGCAGCACTGCGCCGAAAACGAGCCTCGGATCGAGCGAGCGGTGCGCGGCGTGATCGCCGGCGCCGGTTTTTCCTCGGCATAATGTTACGCCGGCGCGAAATGTTGCTAACCTATGACGACAGCAGTGGGGAGCACCGCCATGCGCGTCTGGTACTTTTCGGAAATGGCCTACCATCCGGCATGGGAGGAAGGGCTGAAGCGCGGCTCGCTGCGCGTCGTATTGCCGAACCGCAATTACGACCCGCAAATCGGCCATCGTTTGCTGAACCGCTATCTCGACGAGTTCGCGCTGTGCGACGAGGTCGGGCTCGACATCATGGTCAATGAGCACCACAGCACCTCGACCTGTCTGACGATCTCGGTGCCGATGGCGTTGGCCGTCATCGCCCGCGAGACCAAGCGGTCGCGGCTCCTCTCGCTCGGCACGCCAATCGCCAACCGGCCGGACCCGGTGCGCGTCGCCGAGGAGATGGCATGGCTCGACATGTTGTCGGGCGGCCGGCTGGAAATGGGGCTGGTCAAGGGCGCTCCTTACGAAATCGCGCCGGCCAACAGCAATCCGGCGAACCTGATGCGCCGGTATTGGGAGGCGCACGATCTGATCATCAAGGCGATGTCGACGACCGATGGGCCGTTCAACTGGGAAGGGGAATTCTTCCATTACCGCAACGTCAACATCTGGCCGCGGCCGTTGCAGCAACCGACCCCGCCGGTATGGATGACAGGCTTGAGCGTCGAGACCGGGCGGATGGCGGCCGAGCGCGGGCATGTCGTCGGCACATTGTTGTCGATTTCGGCCGCCGGACCGATGTTCGAGGCGTATCGTCAGCGCGCCCGGGAACTCGGCTGGACCGCCGGTGCCGACCGGTTCGCCTATGCCGGCGTGGTTGGCGTCGGCGAGACGCGCGAAGAGGGACTACGCCGCGCCAACCTCGCCGCCGACTATGTCCGCACCTCGCCGGTTGTGGCCGAGCCCTTTACCAACCCGCCGGGTTATAACTCGCTTGCCGCGAACATCGCGATGCTCAAAGCCGGCGGGAAGCGCGGCGGCTTTGTGCGCGATCGGCATGGCAATCCGGTCGACCAGACCACCGCATCGATCGAGCAGTTGATCGAGAGCGGAACCTGTTTCGCCGGCTCGCCGGACGACGTCTACAACCAGATCAAGGCGCTGCACGACAGCGTCGGCGGCTTTGGCAATCTGCTGATGTTCGGCCAGGGCGGGTTTCTCGATCATGCCGATACGGTCGCGAATATCACCTTGTTCGCCAAAGAGGTTCTGCCGCGATTGCGCGAGCTGAACCCGGCGCAGGCGAAACCCGCTGCGGTCCCCGCCGCCGCACAATAAAGGAGCAGCAAAGGAGCAGCCGACGATGCCGAACTTGCACCCGCAGATCGTCCAAGTTCTCGAGGCGACGGCAAAGGCGCAGTTGCGGCCGATCGAAGAAATGACGCCGGCAGAGGCGCGCGCCCAGATGGAGGCGACAGCGCGGGCGCGCAAGGCCGAGCCGTTGCCGGTCGCCCGTGTCGGGGAGCGACCGATTCCAGGGCCTGGCGGCGACATCCGGCTCCGCCTCTACTGGCCCGATGCCCCGGCGCCGGTTCCCGCGATCGCCTATTTTCACGGCGGCGGGCATGTCATCGGCAGCCTCGATACCCATGATCTTGTCGCCCGCAATTTGTGCGCGGGCGTCGGAGCGGTAGTCGCCTCGGTTGATTACCGGATGGGGCCGGAGCACAAATTCCCGGCGCCGGTCGATGATTCGTTTGCCGCGCTCAAATGGCTCCACGCCAATGCCGGGAGCCTTGGCGCTGCCCGGACCGGCTTGGCGTACATGGCGACAGCGCCGGCGCCAACCTCGCTGCCGTTGTGGCGTTGCTGGCGCGCGATGCCGGGAGACCGAAACTGCGGCTGCAATCGCTCGTCTATCCGGTCGGCGACTACACCTTGTCCGGCGCCAGCTACGAGAAATATGGGCAAGGCTATGGCGTTTTAACGCGCGAGGCGATGGCGTGGTTCGCCCGGCATTATTTGCGCTCGCCCGCCGATGCCGAGGATTGGCGCGCATCGCCGTTGCGGGCGCCGAACTTTGCCGGGGTCGCCCCGGCCATCGTGATCACCGCCGAGTGCGACGTGCTGCACGACGACGGCGAGAGTTATGCCGAAGCCTTGCGCCGCGCCGGCGTGCCGGTCGAATACCGCGAATACCCGGGCATGATTCATGGCTTTCTCGGCATGGTCCCGGGCGTCGATGATGCGATGAACGCGCAGCGCCACGTCTGGTCCGCTTTCAAGCGCGCTTTCGCCTGATCACGGTCCAGCCGGAAGACGCGCGGGCGGTGCCGGCAACATTGGCTATCGCCTCACCTTGTGTTCACTGACGCGGGTCGCTGTCGCCGGATCATCCGGGTCGTCCCGCCAAGTCGGATGGGTGAAGTGGATGACGAAGTCACCGTTATAAGATGCGACCGCGTTGTCGAACGTGAGACGTCCGATCCGGGTCCAGTCGCGAAATGTTCGCCGCTGGAAAAAGTCGGGGCCATGCGTTTCGCCGTGCTCGGTTACTTCGATCAGAAAGGTCAGTCGCCGTTTTGGAACGGGATCGCCGCGATCGAATATCTGAGCCATGATCTCGTCGCGAAAATCCAGATCCTCACCCTCGATCCGCGGCTGACGGGGGTCGACAACGAGCCGCATAAAGTTTGGCGTTCGGGTCGGTTCGCCTTCTGACTTGCCGAGTTCGGCAATCTGATAGAGCTGGCGAATGGTCGGGTTTTTGTCGACCTGACTGAAGACGATCCCGGTCACCAGCAGTACCGGAGCACCAGAGCCACGCCGCCAGGCGGTGGTGTTGGGTGCATTCAGCAGAACCGCATCATTGATGATATCGGTGCGATCCCCACCGATATCCTGCTGGGTAATGAAGTTGGCTGTGCGCAATGGTTCGGCATGATCCGGGTCTGTTGTCGGAAACAATTTGCCGACCAGCGACAACGACCGCTCGTATCCGCGCCGCGTTGCGTTACAGCAAGTCGAGTAGCGTCCGATCAGCAGAGCGCGGCTGCCGTTCCGGAAATATCCGGAATACCGCGTCTCTTCAGTAATCTCCCACAGCCCGGTGAGGCAGATACCGTTCGGATGCAGCAGCCTCCGAAAGCCTTTGCCGTCCTGACCCCAGCGCAAATCGGCCCGTGAATCGACCGCGCGCGCAACTGCCTGCCGAAAGAAATACGGTATTTCCCGGCGCACAGCACCGCGCAGCACGCTCGCCACAGTGACACGATATGCCGGCCAGGCCGGCTCGCCGGCTCCACCCCACACGTTCTGATAAGGATTGGCAAACACCGCGTCGCGCACTTCCGAATAGCGCGATCCGCGATAGCTGCGATCTTCTTCGGTGACCTGCTCTGTTCCGAAATAGAGCGGTTCCACAGCGGCGTCTCCCCTTGTCGCAGTTTAGCGCATTAGGGTTAAGCATATCGCAGCCTCGCCGATCCCGCCGCCCAATTCGAGCTGCCTTTGCCCGTGAAAGCCGGGCGCTGGTTGGCTCGATCGGATCGCGAAGCGATCGGCAGCGTTTTCCGAACGGAGGGAGCTGCAAACGAGTTTGTCCATCGGTGCTCGGAGCCGGCGGATGTCGTGCGCAAAGCGTGTCTCCGATCGGAGATTGGCACAGGATGGATTTCAACAGACTCCAATATCTTCCGCTCGGACTGCGGCATTTTTCGGCGCTGGCGATCGTCTGGTTTATTGTCGTCGTCTGGATCGAGGTGCGGGCCTTCCGCTTCGCCTCGATGCGAATCGGGCTCAGCTCAACCGCAGCGCTGATATTGCTATTGGCCTCATTGGCCGGGAGCTATTTCAACATCCCGGTTGCGCAATTTCCTGAACGGCAGATCGTCACCGGCCAGATCATTCTTTTTTTGGCATGGACTACGTAATCCCGATGGTGCGGGATTGGCCAGGGACGATCATCGCTGTCAATGTCGGTGGGGCGGTGATCCCGAGTCTGCTGTCGCTCTATCTGTTTTTCAGGTATCGGCTATGGTTTCTTTTCAGGTATCGGCTATGGTTTCGGGCGCCGATTGCGATCGCGGTGGTTACCGGGGTATGCCACTGGCTCGCCCGACCCGTTCCGGGGCTCGGCATTGCTCTCCCGGTTTTTGTACCGCCATTGACGACAGCGGCGGTGGCACTGATTCTTTCCAGGCGGAAAGCGCCGCCGATTGCCTATATCGGCGGCTCAATCGGCTGTTTGGTCGGCGCTGACCTGCTCAATCTGAATAAGGTGCAGGGGCTCGGAGCGCCGGTGGCCTCGATTGGCGGCGCCGGCACTTTTGACGGCATCTTTCTGACCGGCGTCTTGGCGGTGCTGCTCGCCAGCATCTTCAGCCCGGACCCGGCTGGGCAGGTGATGCGCGGCCCGATGTATCCTCCGTCATGACGACGGGTCGGCCCGACACGGGTCAGGTTTCGTCGCCAACCTCGCGATGGCCCGCCGCTTTCGGGAACAGCCGAGTGCTGCGCAATATCCTCGCTCGGGCCGAGGTGGGGTGGCGTAAAATCGAACGGCGGCGGCCCACCAGCGGGGGCTGATCCGCCCGGTCCGGGTGCATGCGCGGCAATCAGTTGCTGCCATACCCAGTGAATGCTCTCGTGGGTCGTTTGGTGAATGTAAACGCAGCCGATTTGATCAAATCCGAAGAGAGTCGTCCCGCCGTCGTTGCGGACGCTCTGAAAAATGTTGTCGAGCGCGGCAAAGCAATCGGCGAGGCGGTCCCCATCCTCAAGCCGCGTATGCCGTAAGATCTCGCCGATATCCAAAACATAAAACGGCACTGGGGCGCCGGGGTGCGGCATCTCTCGTGCGAGCTCGAAAAAGACCTGAGACAACAAAAAGTTGTCTTTGATCAGCTCGAACATTCGCGCCGCCTCTTGCGGCGTACAGGCTGCGAGTTCGGTGCGGTGAGGCTCGGCAGGACTGGGCTCGGGCCGGTTCAAGCCGGCGAGCGTAGCGCTAATCTCGTTTTCCAGCCAGCGCCGCACTTCGGGTGGAGCGGTTCGCAATTGTTCCAATGAGAAGGTAAATCCCGCCTTGTGAATCCCTGCTTCGTTGTTGGCGACCGAAATTGTCGGCTGCATGCCGAACGGGGCTGACAACCGGCCTTGACCGGGGTCAATCCACCCGTGGTTTGTGTCTAGCCCGGATTATTCACAGGGGACTTCGGCTTGCAGCCGGATGGCGACATGGAGACGCAGTTTTCCGTGGCGTCGCCGGCGCGGAGAGTGGGGTTTGGGGTTGCGCCGAGGGGTTTGTCTGGGGACGTGCCGCCCCGTCGGCTACG
>JAFAOB010000449.1 GCA_019238055.1 Alphaproteobacteria bacterium | reverse complement strand
ACCTCCTGGCGCTTCGGTTGCCACGCATAGATTCCGACATTCGGACGCTGGGAATCCTCTATCTTGCGGCAGGATGCACAATAGCCGCCGTATGTTGCATTTCGGACTCACCTCCTTGGGCAAGTATAGAGCGTTGAACAGCCTTGTGCTCCGACCATTCGCCGTGACGCGTACCTGAGTGTCGGTGGACTCGATACTGAATTGTGGTACACGCCGGACTGGGACCTTTATCTGAAGATCGCGACAGTCGGTGACATCTATTATCACGCGGACCCGCTCGCTTCCTTTCGGATTCACAAAAATTCGCTAACCGTTTCCGGAAGTAGAAATATTTTGGATTTTCGGCGGCAACATCAGATCGTCGTCGATCGTTATGCAGCTAAGCTGCGAGCAGAAAACTGCAATACAGTGCTGCGGTGTGCCCAAGCATCGATCGATGTCAACACCGCGCTCGCTTCTGCGATTCACGGCGGATTTCGTCAGATACCGAATGCCCTGAGTTCCTTGCTTATGCTGGGACCGACCGGCTTATATCGATATCTTTTCTGTTCCCGCATACTGGATCGTGCACTTCCTCGACTCCGCGCGCTGGCCTGCAGGAATTTCTAGAGTACGCCTTTGGAACGGTCGGGTATCCGGCCCGCGGCGTAGTAAATTGGACCGCCGTATCGTATACTTACTCCGAGGTCAGATTACAAGCGTGCCGGAACAACCGGCCGCCAATCGAGGGAACGGAGACGCAGCATGCTCGAACATCTCGACCAGCAGCAGCATCTAACGATAAACCAGTGGAAGATTTTTGCTGCGGCGACGATCGGCGATATGCTGGATTTCTTTGACTTTCTGCTGATCGCGTTTGTATTGGCATTTATCGTAAAAGATTGGCATCTAACCTACGGCCAGTCGGCGGCGATATTGCTGTCTTCAGGAATTAGCGCCCCGCTCGGCTCGGTGATCTGGGGCTGGGTCGCCGACAAGATCGGTCGGCGCAAAGTCATGATCGGCACGATACTCAATTTCTCGATTGCGACGGGATTGATGGCGCTGACCCCGGAGCATGGTTGGATTTACCTGGTGGTCTGCCGATTTTTGGTCGGTTTCGGAGTGACCGGTCTCTACACCGTCGATATTGCCATCGTGCAGGAGTTTGTGCCCGCCTCCAGGCGCGGCTGGATTACCGGTGTCACGACGACAATGTTGCCGGCCGGGTTCGTCTTGGGGGCGCTGCTCGGCCAGCATGTTGAGAGCTATATCGGTTGGCGCGGCATGTTTGCGGTCGGACTGCTGCCGGCGGGGCTCAGCCTGATGATTCGGGCGTGGGTTCCTGAATCGCCGCATTGGCTTATCCGCATGGGCCGACTTACTGAGGCGCGCCGGTCGCTCGCCTGGGCGCTGATGGTTGATCCCCGCGAGATCCAGCTGCCGGCGATCGCACCCCCGGCGGAAAAGGTGGCGTGGCGCGAGTTGTTCAAATACCCGCGCAGCGTCGCTGCGGGCTGCCTTGCGGGCTTGAGCGGGACCGGCATCACCGGCTTCTTGTTGTGGCAAGTGACCCTCTTCGTCATAGTCTTGCACATCACACCGGCCCAGGCCTCGGGTCTCGTGGTGTGGGCGAGTCTCGGGCAGATCGTCGGGCGGTTTTTCTGCTCGTGGATTTCGGACGCGATGGGTCGCCGTGTTTCGATCGCGCTGACCTGTGCGATTGCCGGTGTGGCGTTTTCGCTTGCCGGGTATTGGCACAATTTATCAATCGGCGGCGTCTCGGTATTCTATTTGATGATTGTGGTGCAGCAGTTCTTTGGTAGCGGCAGCTATTCGATCATCGGCCCGTACATGGTCGAGATATTGCCGGCGCGGCTGCGCGCCAGCGGCCTCGGTCTCGCCTATGGCGCCGGCAATCTCGGCAAGTTCATCGGCCCGGCGGGATTGGCCCTGATCGCCGGCTCATCCAACCTTGTCAGCCCTCAGGCGACACTCGATGCGCTGATCCCGGCGATGAATTATTTCGCCCTATGGTCCGTCCTGGGTGTCATAGCGGCGCTGTTCATCGGCTTTGAAACGCGCGGCCGCACGATCGACGAAATCGATGCGGCGCTCGCACTGCGGCGACCGCAAACGGCTCCCGCCAAGCGCGCCATCGGGAATTAGCAGATGCGAGCCGCCCGGATCGCCGATCGGGACAATCGTATTGTGATCCGAAGCGCTTGTTCGTGGTGTGGTGAGAGCGCGGTTTCCGCCAAAACTGAACTCGTTCGGGGAGGAATGGGATGACGCTGACGATCAGATCGGTGGCAGCCGATGATGCCGTCGAATGCGGTCGTATCCTCCACACGGCCTTTGCGCGAATCGCCGATCAGCATAATTTTCCGCATGATTTCCCGTCGGTCGAAATCGCGACCGGCGTCGCCGAAATGCTGACGACCGACCCCGGCTTATACGGGGTGGTCGCCGAACGTGACGGTCATATGCTGGGCAGCAACTTTCTTGATGAACGCTCGCCAATCGGCGGCATCGGCCCGATCACCGTCGAGCCAGCCGAACAAAACACCAGTATCGGGCGCCGTTGATGGAGGCGGTCATTGCGCGGGCGGAGGCGCGCAAGCTCTCGGGCATCAGGTTAATGCAGGATGCGTTTCACAATCGCTCGCTGTGCCTCTACACGAGCCTTGGATTCTCGTGACCCGCAAACCGCTTTCCGTGATGCAAGGCGGAGCGCTCGACCTGTGCCTGCCGGGCTATGTCGTGCGCCCCGCAACCGCGCAAGACGCGGATGCATGCAACGCGCTGTGCCATCGCGTGCACGGCTTCGAGCGCAGTAGCGAGGTCGCGGATACGATTGCGCGCGGAAGCGCTCTCGTCACGAGCACCTCGGGCGGATCAGCGGCTATGCCACCCAAATCGGCTTCATAGGGCATGCCATCGGCGAGACCAACGACGACCTGAAGGCCCTGATCGGCGCGGCTCCCGACTTTTTTGGGCCCGGGTTTCTGGTGCCGACCCGCAACCATGAATTGTTCCGCTGGTGCCTGGAGCGGGGATTGCGGCTCGTCAAGCAGATGACGCTGATGACGACAGGTTTCTATAACGAGCCGGCCGGTGCGTGGTTACCGTCGGTCATGTATTGACAGCGCAGAGCGCTGCCGAAGGCGCGATAATGCGGGATCGGGCCGCGCAGCGCGCCGCCGGGACGCGCGAGAGCGGCGCTCGGCAGAGAGCGCAGCTCAGCGGTTGCGAGCCCAGTCTTCACGCCATAAGAAATCGGGACCGAGCTGATCGAGGCTTGGGCAGCCAATCTGCCCCATGATCAGGTCGATCTCTTCTCGGAAGATATCGATTGCCTTTTTGACGCCGGGCAGCCCGCCTGCGACGGCGCCGTATAAGGTCGGCCGTCCAAAGAAGACAAACTGAGCGCCAAGACAGAACGCAATCAAAATATCGGCACCACGCCGCACGCCGCTGTCGAGCATAATTGTTAGCTTGTCCCCAACCGCCGCCTTGATTGCCGGCAATGCATCGAGCGGGGCCGGCGCTTGGTCGAGTTGGCGGCCGCCATGGTTCGAGACGATGATACCGTCGACCCCAATCTCGGCGGCACGGATCGCATCGGTGGGGTTGAGAATACCCTTGACCACGAGCGGACGCGGAAACAGCTGGCGGTAACGCTCGAGATCACGCCAAGTCTGCGCTGAAGCCGGGGTCTGGCCGCGGCCGAGCGCGATGGCGGCCGAGGTGCTTGCTCCATTGCCGGCATGCGGCGCCCAGTTGCCCAAAGTCGGCGCGCCGCCGTTCGTCACATAATTATATACCCAGCCGGGATGGGTCATTGCCTCCAACAGGATCAACGGCTTCAGTTTCAGCGCTTCGATGACGCCGCCGTTGCGCACGGTGGCAAAGCCGTTGCGCCAATTGCGCTCGCGCTTGGGATGGACCGGCACATCGACGGTCAACACCAACGCACCGACGCCACTGTCGCGCGCACGCCCGATCAGCGCGTCGGTCAGATCATGGTCCTTGGCGGCGTAGAGCTGGAACCAGGTGTTGTTCGGGGCAATGCGCATCGCCTCTTCCATCGAGGCGTTGCTGCCGCCCGACATGATAAAGGGAATATTCGCCTCGGCCGCCGCCTCGGCCAGCAGCAAATCCCCATCGCGCCGATAGAGCCCGGCGCCGCCGGTCGGCGAGATGCCGAACGGGCTTGCATAAGTATGGCCGAAGACGGTCGTCGACTGGTCGCGCCGTGACACGTCGACCAGATAGCGTGGCAGTAACAGGTGCTTCTGAAAGGCGTTGCGGTTGCGCTCGAGCCCGCGCTCGTCTTCGAGCCCGCCTTCGATAAAGTCGAAGATGATCTTTGGCAATTTGCGCTTTGCCATCCGATGCAGGTCTTCGATATTGATCGCGTTCTCAAGCTTCATCGTAATTGTCCTCTGCGCGGATGACATTTGGTCGAAATCGTCACCCCCGCGCGAGCGGGTCCAGGGTAGGCGAGAGAATTTGAGAGCCCTTGGGTTCCTGCTTTCACGGGAATGACAAGAAGGGTTACTCGTTGCGCTGCCAATCGTCGCGCCATAGGAAATCTGGACCAAGCTGATCGAGGCTCGGGCAACCGATCTGCCCCATGACGAGATCGATCTCTTCGACAAAGATGTCGATGGCTCTCTTGACGCCAGCCAACCCGCCGGCCGCAGCACCATAAAGGGTGGGGCGGCCCATAAAGCAGAAATCGGCCCCGAGGCACAACGCGATCAGGATGTCGGCACCGCGGCGCACGCCGCTGTCGAGCAGCAAGGTCAAGCGGTCGCCGACCGCCGCCTTGATCGCCGGCAGCACGTCGAGCGAGGCCGGCGCCTGATCGAGTTGGCGGCCGCCGTGGTTCGAAACCAGGATGCCGTCGCATCAGACATCGATCGCGCGCAACGCATCGGCCGGGCTCATGATGCCTTTGACGACGAGTGCGCGCGGGAACAGCTTGCGATAAGTCTCCAGATCGCGCCAGGTCTGCGCGTTGAACGGGCGCACCGAGGAAGTGAATTTGTAGACCTCTTCCGCACTCGCACCCGCTGGCGCATAGGGCTGCCAATTGCCGAGCATCGGTGTGCCGCCGCCGCGCTTAAAATATTCGACGATCCAGCCGGGATGGGTCAGCGCCTCGGCGAGGATCGATGGTTTGAGGCTGAGCGCTTGAAACAGACCGCCGCGAATATTGGCAAAACCGTTTCTGATATTGCGCTCGCGCTTGGAGCCGACCGGCGTATCTACTGTCAGCACCAGTGCCCCGAGGCCGGCATCGGCGGTGCGCCGGATCAGGTCGGCGTTAACCTTTGGATCGCGCGCGGAGTAAAGTTGGTACCAATGGTTCTTCGGCGCGATTTTGGCGGCCACTTCGATCGTTTCGTTGCTGGCGCCCGACATGATGTAGGGAATGTTGGCGTTACGCGCGGCCTCGGCCAGCATCAAATCGGCGTGGTAGCGAAACAGGCTTGTCCCGCCGGTCGGCGAGATGCCGAACGGACTGGCAAATGTCTGGCCAAAGATCGTCTTGGACTGATCCCGCTTGGAGACATCGACGAGATAGCGTGGCAACAATTGGTGCTTGTGAAACGCCGAAGTGTTGCGTTCCAGCCCGCGCTCGTCTTCGAGCCCGCCTTCGATGAAATCGAAGGCAATCTTCGGCAGCCGCCGCTTTGCCATGCGATGCAGGTCTTCGACATTGATAGCTTTCTCGACATTCATTTCGATACGATCTCCGGCCCGGCGAAACCGTCACAGCATCGTAATTTTTGCACAGTTCGACAATCCCCCGCATAGCGCAGCTGTGCTGTGCATTCCCTGGTTAGCTCGCCAGATCAGGGGGGCGCGCGCGCAAATCGGGTGCGGTTCGTCGCGTCCACACTCCGGGAGCGTTTTTCGTCACTACGTTGTTGGTCTCAGGTAACGAGTGAATAGAGGGACGGCTATGGACGATAATCGGATTGGCGATCAGGTGCAGCGCAGCGTTGCCAGCGCGACCGAGACAGGCAGCAATCTCGCGGGCAAGGCGCAGGCTGCAGCGGCTCAGGCGGGCAGCACAATTCAGAGCGCGGTCACGGAAACCGGTAAGCAAGTCGCGGATGTTGCCGCCAAGACCTATCAGCAAGGCGCCCACGCCGCGGCCGACTATGTCAGCAAGCAAGGCGCTCAGGCTGCCGAATATGTTAGCAAGCAGGGCGCCCAGGCGGCCGAGTATGTCAAACGCAATACCGCGGAACAACCATGGGCGGCGCTGCTGATTGCGGGTGCGATCGGCTATATGCTCGCCTACCTGATCCACGGCGATTGAGGACGGCGACGAACGCCCAAACCTATTGAACCTCGAGTGCTCGCTTGCCGCTGCCTGCACCTGCTGGCGTGGGGTCTAACCAGGCCCCCGCCTTACATTAGACCCGATGCAAAAGTCGGGTTGAATTTTTGTTCATGGATCAATCCTTCAAGGAAGGCGTGGAGGCCCTTTCCGATGAAACATTTTAGCTATGCCGGGGTTCGGCATAAGAGGCAATTCCGTACGTTAACCGGCGTCATGCTGAGCGTATTCCAAATTATGATCGAACGTCTGCGCCCGCATTGGCGGGAGCGGATCGTTGCGGCCAACAATCGATCGGCCGTCCGTGGCGTGTAGGCGAGCTTGCGGATCATTTGCTGGTTTTAGTGTTGCTCGATCGCGGCGCCATCACACAGGATTTTGTGGCCTGCCTCTACGGAACTGATCAATCGGTTATCAGTCGCGCGCTGCGGCGGATCGAGAACCTGGCGGCGCGGGTTCTGGGCGTCAAACGCGCCATCCGGGTGAGCCGCGAGGAAGCAGCGGCACTCATCTTCGACTGCACCGAGCCACCGATCCAACGGTCATGCCGCCAGCAACGCTGCGGGTATTCCGGCAAGAAAAAATGCCACACCATCAAAACCGAAATCGCCCTTACGGCGCCCGGCCGGATCGTCAGCATCTCAAGACCCGCACCGGGCAACGTGCATGACATCACCCGCGACGACGCGGACCGCCGATCCCAAAAGACGCTCATGCCGATGTCGATAGCGGCTATCAGGGGTTGCAGCAAGATCATCCCCATACCGAACTGCCCTACAAGAGAAGCAAAAAGAAACCGCTAATCGGAGGCAAACGGGCCTACAACCATGCATTGAGCCGTTTCCGCGTCCGCGTCGAGCACAAAATCGCTCAGATCAAGCCTTTCCAGCTTCTCGCCAAACGCCTCCGCTATCCCAAAATGACCTATGCCGCCAAGTTCGCTCTCAAGTTCGCTCTCGTTGCCGGCATCGTCAACATCGCCTCGGGCTTCTGATCACCGATATGCCGCAGCCTTGGTTTTGCCGACCGGGTCTATTATAGTTAGCAGCAGACCGTTTCTCCAATGATAAGCTAATTTTCGACGTGACTCGGCTTATGCTGCGGGCAATTGTTGCACCTTAGGATATATTTGCTCATTAAAATCTGGGCGTGGCCTACCGCTTTCCTTGCATCGGAGCGTTAGTGATATCCGTAGGCGTAAGCACTGAAGTCTCACGCTTCTGCGTTGTCTTTACCGCGTTTTGCCAGGCAGTGTAAGCTCCCGGAGCGGCGCGCGCGTCAGGTGCTGGTGGTACGGAGAATTGCGCATTGGCCTGAGGCGTTGCCGTTACCGGATTGTATCCAGCCGGAGGGGGAGCGATCACCTTGACCCCGGGAACGTTACTCGAGGTCTGGTCGACAATCGATTGGGCTCTGGCGCCAACATGGATACCTGCCACCAAACCTACCGCAATCAGCCCGCGACCTGCTGAGTAATGTGCAAGGTGTAGTAATTTCATGTAACCCTCCTTTGTGGTGACACGAGCGAGGCTTCCCAGCTGGAAGAACCAAGGCGTCGAAAACCTGTCCATCGCTTCGCATCCGTCTGCCTTTCCATAAAAGGGGAGACCAAATCGGGCATCTCTATGGCAACACCGAAAAGGCAAAAAAACCGAAAAGGCAAAAAAACTAACCGTTTGATACGATAATCGACGTCACTTTGATAATGTTGTCAGCCTCGGTCAATTGTCCGCGGCGCGATTTTGTGCTTGCTCGCGCGCGGCGGCGGATGCTGGTTCGGAGACCCGTTTTGCGCTTGCCGAAGCGGCTCTCCGGGCATCAACTTTTCCGCCGGAGCCCCAACCTTAAATCCTCGAAGTTTTTTTGGCTGTGTGAGCCGCCACACACATAGTTGGAGTAGTATTTCTCATAATAACGTCAGCATCGATGGCCGATGCTGACCTGGTGGATAGCACAAACAAAAGTGCATCCGGGTGGATCCAAGGAGCACATATTATGGAGACAAGAGATCCTCTTTATCGCCTCACATGGCACGGGTTAACGACAGCAAGTCTGTTGGCGCTTGCGAACACCCCCGCGGGCGCGCAATCGATGGTTCAAACTCCGACCAATGTTCCCGGAATCAGCGTGGTTGCGGCGCCGCCAGCCGGCTTTGATCCAGCAACTGCAACGGCCATGGTGAACGGGCAATTTGATCTACCGCCGCGTCCCGACGAAACAGTCGCGCCGGTAGCTTATGCTGCATGGAAAACTGCGGTAATGGCAGCGCAGAACCGAGAAGTCCCGGCACTGGAAGCGACCAACATCTCCCAAGGACCAATCAAAGGAAAACAAGTGTCTTCTGGCCAGGGGCAAGCTGCTGAGAGCGCAGAGAACAATATTATCTCTGCGACATCTAACAACTGGAGCGGGACTTCGGTTGTCAACGGCACGACCTCCAATGTCGAAGCCATCATTGGCCTCTTCGTCGTACCGACGGCGCACCAAGCGTTCGGTGCATGTACTGGCGGCTGGGATTGGTCTTCCCTATGGCCCGGCATCGATGGCAATGGGGGCGCGGGTGGCAGCGACGTACTACAAGCGGGTGTCGAAGCCGATGCATACTGCAGTGGCGGCCAAACTAGTGCTTAGTTGCATTGAAATACGATATTTTG
>JAFAOB010000247.1 GCA_019238055.1 Alphaproteobacteria bacterium | reverse complement strand
TCGGAACGCAGCCCGTTTTGCATCCCTTTGCGGATCATCGCACGCTGCTTCCGTGGTACCGTCTTAAGATTGGTCTCGACGGCATTCTGCATCTCTTTGCGAAAGGTCACGTAGAGACCCGATTTGGTCTCCCAGTCGGTCCGATGGGGTGCAAATCCCCGCATCTCGAGCGAAGGCACGCCGAGTTTGTCCATCAGCCGCGCCGCAGCCGCATCCAATGTTTCGAAGCTTTCTTGGTCGGCGGCGATTGGTCCACCATAAACGGTAAAGGCGTTTGAGATCAGTGACGAACCGAACAACCTGGATCGGATATGGGTGAGCGGAACGACACCAGTGACTTCCCCGCCGCGTTCGGCGATGAGATAATGGGTTTCGTGCCCGAAAGCGCGCTCGATGACCCGCTTCCAGCCCGACAAATGGAAAAACGTACCGGCTGCGCAAGCCAGGACAAAATTGTCCCAAGATTGCGCGTCTTCCGTCTGAAACGGCTTTACCGTGACGGGGAGGCGGGTTCCATCCATGCGGAGATCAGTGGATAGGTGTCCGATTTCCCGTCCAGGAACAGCCAATCCATCCGCGTCCAATTGAAATTGCACAACAAACGACGGAGCCGGGGCTCGGTACGTCTAAGGTTGAGATAGTGACGCACACGCGAGCGCAGCGGCGCATCCCGATGCCGCGGTTGCCCTGGATCGATTTCCCAAGGGTGGAGATAAAAGATGGTCGGAATGCTGTTGCGCCGGGCCTGGTTTAGCAGCCAGCGGCTCACCGAATAAGGGAACAGGCGAAAGTACCCGCCTCCGGAAGCCGGGATATCCTTTCCAAAAACGCGGACGGTGGTCAGCGGGACTTCGAGCAAACCGGGTGTCGGCAGGAACGGGGAATGGGGCGCACCGGGCGTGCCATAAAGATCGCGCTTAACGGGATACACACTCGAACTATAGAGATATCCCTCTTCCGCAAGAATTGCGTGCGCCCAGGCGCTTTCACGCCCGATCGAGAAGGTGGGCGCGCGATAACCATTGACCGCGATGCCGCCGACATCCTCGAGTATCTTCTTGCTGTCACGTACATCGGTGCGAAAGGCCGCGGTCGTTTGACGATCGGCCCGCAGATGATCGGTGCCGTGGCTTGCCAGTTCATGGCCATCGGCAACGATGCGTCGTACTACTGACGGATGTCGCCGGGCGATACAGCCCAAGGTAAAAAATGTCGCTCGCGTCTCCGCCGCCGCCAGGATATCGAGAAGATGATGGGTATTTCCCTCAACCCGTGGCGGCAGCCGATCCCAATCTTTGCGGTCAATCGTCGATGCAAAGGCTTCGACCTGATAATGGTCCTCGACATCGATCGTCATCGCTCCGAGGCTGGCGGGGAGCGATTCGGGTCTGGTATTCGTTCTCACATCCCTCACCCGTGAAAGTAATGGGCAGCAAGCTCGATCGCGCGCCGGATCAGGCGTTCATGTTTGTCAACGCTTTTTTCAAGATGCTGCAAGCGTTCGGCGACGAACGAAAGGCCATTTCCGCTGCCCTTGTCGAGCCCGCGAGCGGTCTCGGCGGCGCTATCGGTCACGACCGCCATCTCGTCCTGCAGGTCGTTTGCGACTTTCTCAACAGAACTCGCCGTTAGCGTATGAAGTTGCTCAAGAAACCCGTAAAGTAACAGCCGTGAGCACAACGTGTTAATCCGCCGCGGCACGCCCTTCGTGTATTGATAAATTGCCGGGAATGCGGCTTCGGTAAAATGCGGATCGCCTTTCCAATCGGCGCGGCGCAATCGATGTTCGATATAGGCCCTGGTTTCGGTCTCGTTGAGCGGACCCAAGTGGTAAGCAGCGGTGACGCGCTGCCGAAGTTGCTCAAGCTCCGGGCTGGCGAGGATTGTACGGAATTGTGGTTGTCCCAGTAGAAAACTTTGCAGAGCCATCGTTTTCTCGATGACGATATTGGAAAGCATGCGTAATTCTTCAAGGGCTGCGAACGAGAGGTTCTGGGCTTCATCCACGATGAGCAAGGCTCGTTTGCTCGCGCGGTGTTGTCTTATTACAAAATCGCTGATGCGTTGCAGCAGCGCTCCCTTGCTTAGCCCTTCTTGGGCAATGCCAAAACCGGCAGCAACCAAATGAAGCAGATCGTCGCCACCGAGTTGGCTGGTGACGATCTTTGCGGTGACAAAGCTCTCTGGGCTAATCGTCGTCAGCAAGTTATCGACGAGGATGGTCTTTCCCGCCCCGACCTCCCCGGTGATGATAATGAAACCCTCGGCATGGTGCAGGCCATAGACCAAATAGGCCATCGCTTGGCGATGAACGCTGCTCTCAAAAAAGAAGCGCGCATCGGGGGTCAGCTGAAACGGCCGGGTCGTGAGCCCGTAAAATTCGGCGTACATGGCTTAAAACGCCTTTGTCACGTAAAACTGCAGCACATTGGCGAGAATATCGCCGGGCCGCCCGTTCACGATCGTGCCCCCATTGAACTGATAGGAAAAGGTGTAAAGCACCGATCCGGTTATCGCATGCGCAAAAGAATGGTTAAGCCCGATGTTGGCGGTCACGGTGTTGGCATTGCTGATGGGTGTCGACGAGAAGATGGTCACGACATTGGTGGTGCGCGTGTAGCCTGCCGAGGCAAAGCCTTTGACACCAGGCTGGATGTCGCGGCTCCAAGACAGGCTGGCACCGGCGCTGTTGGTTGGTGTCGTGGTCGGTGGAGTTAACGATTGCGCACTGATGTAATAAGCAAAGAGCTCATAGGTATTTCTCTCGAGTGCTTCGGTCAGGCCGAAATTATACAAGTGCTCACGATAAACATTGTTGTTCAATCCTACCCCGGGATTATAGAAGGTGGCGGGCAATCCCGAGTATTGATTGACAATCGAACCGGTGGAATTAAGGGTAGCGTTGACCAACGCCGATTGAAACGTCTGCCCGCCGGTGGTGATCCCCTGCTGCAGGTTGGCCTGAAACGCGAGGGTTGGAGTGATCTGGTAATCGGCGGAGCCGGTAAGCCCATAGACTCCCTGAACCCGACCGTATTCGAGAGCGATATAACCATAGTCGGCGGCGGACCCGAGACGTCCGCCGGCGAGCCAGGTGGCGCCGGCAAATGTCGCCGCCGGGGCGAAGGGATAACGGATATTTTGGTAACCGGCTTGGCCGAGAAAGGCGATATTCGGTCGAATAAAATATTCGAAGGCCTCGAATGCGCTGAATTGGCTGTTCTGTGCTGTCGAATTCGAGTTGAAATTCGACCCATCGACGACCAACCGGGAACCGAAGCGCACAAAATCGGGCCCAGTCGCGGCCGTGAACGTGCCCTCGTTCAACGTACCATTGGCGAGAGACGTGTTAAACGGCGGTATTGTGGAGGTAATCGCGGTGTTCTGGTTAAAATTGGTTGAAGCAAAACGGTACCGCAGCTCGGTGTCTACCAGCCTATCAAACGATTGCCGCAGATAAGGCGAGACGGTATTCGTAAATACCAGGGTCTGCTGGGTGCGCGGCAACAACGAAGGATTGACAAAGCCGAGACCGGGGGTTGTTGAAGCCTGCGTGATGCCGCTGGCAAGGTCGACAAAAAGCCGATCGGGAATAACCGTTCCGGTACCCTGCCCAAAGAAATTGGCGCTGATTTGATCGAGGTAGCTTGTTGGAACATAAACATTGCCATGGATATTGCCGCTCGCCACGCCGGTGAAACGCGGCGTATCAGCTGAAAAAGAGAACCCGGGAACAAGGCTCGTTTCGGCGGCCTTGGTGCGATCAGTGGCGGTAAAATTTACATTGTCGTAAAACGTCTCGCCGAGCGAGACATAGGGCTGTATCAAAACGGCGGGGCTATCGGGATTGTAAAGCTGAAGCGTATTGATCCCGGTTCCGGGAACCGGCAATCCAAGCGGAGAGGGTATTGGCGCGGTCTCGGCGGGCGTCACACCGGTCGGGAGTGCTGCAGAAGGCGCCAGCGGGTTGGGCAGGCCAAAGGCGCCGGAAGACGGCGGCGCCAGGACACTGGGCCCGCCGCTGGCCAGCGGCCCGGGCTCCGCCTCGCTGCTCGGCGGGCTCAGACCAGGGGCGAGCTGGGCCGCGGCGTTGGTTGCGCACTCGATCCCGGCGACAGCAACAAGCAACAACGCCAGCCTTAGCTGCCGTTTGCTGCGATAGCGCCCGGCCGCCGATCTGCTAAGCTGGCTTTGGCTTATGCCTGTGCAGCTCATCGCTTTCGCCGCTGGGGTAACGGTAATCGTAGCGATAGGAACCGAAATGCGCGCTGACTTGCTCACTTTTATTCAACAAAAGGCTGATGCGCGGACATGCATTGAGCATGCCGACGCTCGCCTCAATCTCGTCTTGCTGAGTGCGGTAGGCTTCAACCACAAAGACAATTTGTCCAACAAGTGGGGCCATGGTGGCCGCATCGCTGCTCACCATGCAAGGTGGCGTATCAAGAAGCACAAACCGGTCCGGAAAGCGGTGCGTCAATTCGGTGAGCAGCGTCGTCATGCGGCTGCTTGAAAACAACTCAGGCACTTGCGGCCCACCCTGTCCAGCCGGCAAGATGAGCAGGTTTTCGATATCGGTCTGAACCAACACATCGTCCAAATTTGCCGTTCCAGCAAGAACATCGACAATCCCTGTCGAGCCATGGCTTCCGAGGATCGATTTTAGGGCAGAATAACGGACCCCAACCTGAGTATCGACATCAACGAGTAATGCCTTGACATCGCGCTCTGACGAAAACGCCAGCGCCAGATTAAGTGCGACAAATGTCTTCCCTTCTCCAGGCCGCGCGCTCGTCACCATAATGATGCGGTTGAAGCGCCCATCGCCGATCCGATCGCCTGCTATCCAGGTTGTCATCAGATTCCGCTTTACCAGGCGAAACTCCTCTGCCGTTCGAGAGCGTTCGGCTGACGGTAGCGCGATCCCAAAGCTCGCAAGCTGCGTGCGGTCAAGCATCAATTTGTCCCCGTCCGCACGCGCCATGGGATCGGCGACCGGCTCAAGTTCGGCAACCGACTCTACCGGCAACGGAGGCGCAGGTCTCGCCTCGCTCTGGCGCAGCAGAGCGGCCGCACGCTCAATCAACCCAATCGGCTCAGCCATTACGATATACCCACCGAATGCAGATTCAAGCTGAACAGGAGCAAGGTTCCATAAACTGCGATTAGCACGAACCCGGCGGCGCATACGCCAGCCAGCTGCATCACCGCTCTCCGCCGGGAAGCTCCGAGCGAAATCCGCGTAATGCTGCCCAAGACTGGTATCCCGAGCTCGCGCAACTGCGATATCGCGGTAAACGAGCGATCAAGCTGCCCCATGACGATGGGGGCCGCAATCCCGGCGCCCAGTCCCGCCAGTAGTGCCAGAGAAACCAGCATCGGGCGGTTTGGCTCGACCGGCGCCAAGGGCACCTGTGGCGGATCGATAATGCGGAATTGGATTTTTTCCGTCTTTGTATCAGCGGCATCGGCGATCTGGGTTGCCTGGCGTCGCGAGACAAGTTCTTCGTAATTTCTCTTCAGAATGCCGTAATCTCGATCGAGATCTTCGACCTGGATCAAAACCTCTGGCACGGACCGGGCTATCCTCTCAATCCGATCAACTTCTGCCTGGGTTTCTGCAACCTGACGCTGCGCCGCCGCAACCTGGCCTTCAGCATCGACCAGCTTGACCTTGAGCTGGTCGTATATGGCATTCGGAATTTGCGTCTTCGCATTATCGCTGCCTGAGGATCCTCCAGCGGCGGCACGTTTCATCTCTGCCTCAAACTGGCGAATCTCCTGGCGCTGCGCGATCACATCCGGGTGCTTATCGGTATATTTGAGCCGCAGCGAGTCGAGATTAGCTTTCATCTGCGCGAGGCGCTGCTCGTCCGGGCTCAGTACGCGGCCGCTAGTAACCACAACTTGTGGCGCCCGATCCACCGACAGCATCGGTGGTACTGAAGCAATTTCCTTCCGCAAAGAGTTGCGCTTGGTGAGCGCGTCGGCAAGCTCGTCCCGGGCTCGCTGAGCCGCGCCGCGCGCCTGGTCGAGTCGGCTCTCGGACGCGCCGCCAGCCCCCGCATCTTCCGGGCCGACACTTGATACAATATCGGGGTACTTTTGGGCGAACATCGCACGCTGCTGATCCTTTGCGTGCAATTGATCGCGGTAGGAAGCAATTTCGTCATCGAGAAAACGTTGCGCGCTGTCCATTTCCGAGCGGCTGCTGCCCGCTGTCTTCTCGGAAAAAATCGTCAACAGCGACTGGACGACATTTTTAGCGACCATTGGGTCTTTATTGCGGTAAGAAATTGTCATGAGGTTAGGAGCGATCGCTCTGATCTGAATTTCAGCAGCCAGCTGCTGATACAATGCTTCCTTTGCTTCCGGACTGTTAATCCCGACATCGAGATCGGTTAGACGCACGAGCTCCTCGATATTCGGGCGGCTCAACAGGGTGCGCTGCAAAAAGTCGAGATGCCGTGCCGGGTTGGTATCCGCTGCCAAACCATGCAAGAGTGGCGTCAGCACTGGATCAGCATCCAGATACACGCGCGCCGACGATTCATACTTGGTCGGGATCAGGGCGACTGCGATCCACCCCACGGTACAAACAGCCCACACCGTGGCGACAGAGATCCATTTCTGCCGCCACAGCATTTGCAGCAATTGCATAGCCTGCGATTTCAGCGAATTCATCGAGAGCTCCGCATAACATGGCCGTTGCGTCGCTTACCGGCAGTGCGCCTCGGGGATCACACCCATGAGGCGCCCCTTTCGGCCAGAAGAGTTCAGCATGACTAGAAAAGCCGCTGCGGGATAATCAGAACATCGCCGGGCTGCAAGGCGACGTTACTCGACACATCACCGTCTTTAATCAAACTGTCGAGATGCACAGCATAAGTATATTGCTTGCCGCCCACCGTTCGCACGATGACCGAGTCGTCGCCGGCCGCGTAACGCGTGAGGCCGCCAACGGCGATCATCGCATCGAGCGCCGTCATGTCCGCGCGGTACGGGATCGCGCGCGGCGTTGCCGCCTCACCGATGACGCGCACCTGTTCGGTAAACGGTCCGACAAATCCTGTAGCAATAACAGTGACCACCGGTTCTTTGATGTATTTTGACAATCGCTGTTCAAGTTCGCGTGCGAGCGCCGTCGGTGTTTTACCCGTCGCGACAACATCCTCGACCAGCGGGAGCGTCAAACGGCCATCGGGCCGGACGGGTACGTTCATACTGAGCTCAGGGTTGCGCCAGACAAATACATTTAGCTGGTCGCCTGGCCCGATGATGTATTCACTTGATGGCAGTGCCGATGCGGGTGGGGCTGGCGGCAACGGCGGAGCATTGTGACATCCGACGATGACGAAGAGGACGGTGGTCAGACTTGCGATGCGGAACAGACTGCGATGCACCCTCGGCTCCTGTGACGGTACCAATTGGCGATTAGGATGAGAGTTTATAAACGTTAACCGCCAAGTCCACAGCCCCGATTGCCCGCAACGCGAATTCTGTATAGCACGAGACCGCTTGAGGCACAATAAAGCTTACAATTACCTACGGTTGTGTTAACGCAACTGCAAGGGATTTGGTTGCCCCGCTCTTCGGCCGTCAACGCACGGCCGGGCGTTCTCGATTCCACGGAACGCTCTTGTCGTCATGCCGCGAGCCAGCCCCTGACTGCCGGCCAGCTGTCCTAATGTGCTCGGCAGCGCTGCCGAGCGCACAATATGCGGTTGCACCGGGTCGCAAACTCGGGCTCCATAAGAGCGGGTGGAACCAGTGAGCGGAGCGCCGAAATGTTGAAAATCTGGGGCCGCAAGACTTCATCGAATGTGCAAAAGGTCCTGTGGTGCTGTGGCGAACTCGACATTCCATTCGAGCGAGTGGACATCGGCGGACCGTTTGGCGGTAATCAAGATGCGGAATATCTGGCGCTCAATCCGAATGGGCTGGTGCCTACGCTCCAAGAAGGGGACCTCGTTTTGTGGGAGTCGAACACGATCTGCCGGTATCTTGCGGCCACCCGACATGCCGAGCGGCTTTATCCATCCGCCCCGGCCCCGCGCGCCTATGTCGAGCGTTGGATGGACTGGCAGCTGTCGACGATCGGGCCGGCGATGGGCGCCCTCCTCTATGGCTTGATCCGCACCAGACCCGAGCAGCGCGACCATGCCGCAATCGAAGCGGCGCGGCGCAAAGCGGTGAGCGCCTGGACGATTGTCGAAGACGCGCTCGATGGCACGCCCTTCCTTGCAGGGAACGATTTGACCTTAGCGGAAATCGTCATGGGCACCCTGGTTTATCGGTGGCATGCGTTCCCAATTGAGCGGCCACCTCTGCCCCGTCTGAAACTATGGTACGACCGCATGCGCGAGCAGCCAGCCTTCAAGACCCATATCGAGATCCCGATCACCTGATCATCAGCAATGGGACGGTTGTTGCTCGGTGACCGGTTGTCATTCTGAATGATTAGTCTTGCTAAAGTTGCAGCCAATAGAGTAGTACGCACGTTTACGGGGCAGCTGATGCAAATATCGATCAAGCGGCGAGTATTGGGGATAGTGTTGGCGGTCACCACAATCGGCACCGCCGCCACGATGCAAGCGCTCGACGCGGCGCTAGTACTTGGTGCCGTCTGTTCGACGGCTGCGCTGGCTGCCGACAAGGAGCAGGTGATCAAGGAGCGCCAAACGTTTATGAAGGACCAAGGGCGGCAGTGGCTCGTCCTCAGGAACTATACCCAGGGAAAGGCCGACCAGGCCGCCGCAGCATCTGCCGTGGAGTCCTTGACCAAATCCGTGCCAAAGACGCCGGATTATTTTCCGCCGGATACCGGGGGACCGGCTCCCGGCGATAAATGGGGAACGAAACCTGAGGTGTGGAGCGAGCACGATAAATTTCTCGCTGCCGACAGGAAGGTCGCTGATCAGGTGGCAGTGCTCGCCGCCGCGGTGAAGAGCGGCGACAGAGCCAGGGCAGCGGCTGCATTCAAGGATCTCGACGGCTGCGCCGCCTGCCATCAAGATTTCCGCGCAAAGCTGCAGTAGGAACGCTCGCCGCCGCCGGGCTGTTGCTGGCGGCGCGGGCGGGCGCCGCCGAGCCTGACGAGGTCGCGCGCGGCGCCTATCTTGCCAATGCCGCCGACTGTGCAGCCTGTCATACCGACAGCCAACATGGCGGACGGCCCTATGCCGGCGGGCGGGCGATTGCAACCCCGTTCGGCACCTTTTACAGCCCGAACATCACCCCCGATCCTGATACCGGTATCGGTCGCTGGAGCGAAGCCCAATTCCTCCGCGCTTTGCGCGATGGTGTCAGCCCCGACGGCAGCAATTATTTCCCGGTGTTTCCGTATACGAGCTTTACCAAGATCGTCGATGCCGATGCGCGGGCGATCTGGGCATATCTTCGTTCACTGCCGGCGGTGCACCACCCAAACCGCAAGCACGACATCTTTTTCCCGTTCTCCTGGCGTCCTCTGCTGACAGTGTGGAAATGGCTGTTCTTCGACCGCGGGCCATTCCGGCCAAATCCTGATCGCAGCGCGACCGACAACCGCGGCGCGTACCTTGTGACCGCACTTGCTCATTGCGGCGAATGCCATACGCCGCGCAATTTTCTGGGGGCCACCGAACCCAGCCGCTTTCTTGCCGGTACCGCGCGCGGGCCCGACGGCAAGCCGGTGCCGAACATCACGCCGGACCCCGGGACCGGCATCGGCAATTGGACCAAGGACGACATCGTCGGCGTGTTGACCGACGGCGAGACCCCCGATCTAAACTTTGTCACCGGGGCGATGGCCGAAGTGGTCAAGAGCACTGCCAAGCTCACCGAGGCCGACCGGCGCGCGATCGCGGTCTACCTCAAATCGGTGCCCGCGCTTCGCTCAGGGTCGTTGCCGTCCGCAGCGAAATAAGGCTGACCTCCGCCTCAAGCGCCTTTTGGACATGATCGCGATTTATTCATGGCGGGCGCTTTTGGCCTCTGTTGTCGGTAATGGCCGGCGCCGCCGTCGCGGATCTCTGGTGTTGTGATCCCCGAAATATGTGACGGGGGTCACAGTCCCACACCGTTCGAGCTGCTATGTTCCTGCCGGATGCGAAGCGGTGGATTGCTACCCAATGCAGCAAATTGTAAACCGTCTGCAACAAACAATCTAAATAAGAAAACTTATCCGACTGGTGGTGCCTCCGGGGACCTTTAAGCTTGTTTAAACGTTTGTTAATACAAATATATGGTTGAACAAGAAGGCACTTTGCGCTGGGATGGTTTCGCCGGAAGATGGATCGGAACGGGAGCCGTTTCGATTAACCAGAAGGCGGCAAACCAATGCCGCCGAGAGCAAACGAGGGTACATGCTTTATGATGCCTACCAGGCGCATAACGACATATTCGGCCCGATAAGATTGATGGCCGGGACGGCCAGCGAGTGGCTCGGCTATTCCTGGCTGCCGATCGGCAAAATGCCGTTTGTGCGCGGTGCAGCCGCCGCGATGGAATTGCTGTCGCATGCCGGGCTGTCGCATGAACGACCCGATTTCCGCATCCATAAGGTGATAGTCGATGGCGAGGAGGTTGGCGTCCATGAACAGGTGGTCGCCTCCCACCCGTTCTGTAACCTGCTGCATTTCGCGAAGGACGTGAGCCGTAACGAGGCCCGAGTGGACGAACCCCGAGTGCTGGTCGTCGCCCCGCTGTCCGGCCATTTCGCAACTTTGCTGCGCGGTACCGTCGAGACCCTGCTTCCCGACCATGATGTTTACCTGACCGACTGGATCAACGCGCGCGACGTGCCATTGCTGTTTGGCCGCTTCGAGCTCGACGATTTCGTCGAGCTTATCGTTCGGTTTATCCGCCATTTGGGTCCGCACACGCATGTCATGGCAGTCTGCCAACCCTCGGTCGCGGTGCTGGCGGCCGTAGCGCTGCTTGCCGCCGACGAGGATCCGTGCCAACCCGCCTCGATGATCCTGATGGGCGGCCCAATCGATACCCGCGCCAATCCGACCGCAGTCAACCAATTTGCCGAGGCGCATCCCCTTCACTGGTTCGAGCGCACCGTCATAACCACGGTTCCAGCGCGCTATCCCGGCGCCTTCCGCCGGGTCTACCCGGGCTTCCTGCAGCTCGCCGGCTTTCTCAGCATGAACTTCGACCGCCATGTCTCGGCGCACTGGACGATGTTTCGCGACCTGGCGCGCGGCAATGGCGAGAGTGCGGCCGCGACCCGGGCCTTTTACAACGAATACAGCGCGGTGATGGACCTGCCCGCCGATTTCTATTTGCAGACCGTCGAGCGCGTGTTCCACCGCTATGACCTGCCGCTCGGTCACTTCACGGTGCGCGGCCGCCTGGTCGAGCCGGGGGCGATTCGGCACACCGCGCTGATGACCGTCGAGGGCGAGCGCGACGACGTCTGCGGCCCTGGCCAGACGGTTGCCGCACACAATCTGTGCACCAGCATCCCGCCGGCAAAAAAGACCCACCATCTCCAGCTCAAAGTCGGCCATTATGGCGTCTTCCACGGCCGCCGGTGGCAGACCGAGACCTATCCCAAGGTCAAGTCGTTCATCCGGGCGCAGGGTTAGCTGCCCCGCTCGCATGTCGCGGGGAGGCTTGTAGGGAGCCAGCGGGTACGGCCCGGCGGCGCATCCGTGATCCGGCTGTGCGGGAAAGCGAGGGAGGGAGTGCATGCCGATATCAGGCAAGGTGGTCATTACCTGCGCGGTGACAGGTTCGATCCATACCCCGACAATGAGCCCTTATCTGCCGCTGACCCCGGATGAGATCGCACGCGATGCGATCGCCGCGGCCGAAGCGGGGGCGGCGATCCTCCATTTGCATGCGCGTGATCCGAAGGACGGCCGCCCGACACCCGATCCCGGCGTCTTTATGCAATTCCTGCCGCGGATCAAGCAGGCGACAAATGCGGTCGTCAACATCACCACCGGCGGTGGTCACGGCATGTCGCTCGACGAGCGCCTTGCTGCCCCGTTGCGTGCCCGGCCGGAGATGTGTTCGTTGAACATGGGCTCGATGAATTTCGGGCTCTATCCGATGCTGAACCGCTACAAGGATTGGAAATATCCTTGGGAGCCACAGCATCTCGAAATGACGCGCGACTTCATCTTTCGCAATACCTACGCTGATATCGAGCGCATTCTGAAAGATCTGGGCGAAGGCTGTGGCACGCGGTTCGAGTTTGAATGCTACGATGTCGGCCACCTTTATAATTTGGCGCATTTTCTTGATCGTGGTCTGGTCAAGCCGCCGCTGTTCGTGCAGACAATCTTTGGCATCTTGGGCGGGATCGGCGCCGATCCCGACAATCTCGTCCATATGAAGCACATCGCCGACAAGCTTTTCGGCGATCATTATGCATGGTCGATCTTGGCCGCGGGCCGCCATCAATTGCCGCTCGTCACAATGGGCGCGATCATGGGCGGCAATGTCCGGGTCGGGCTCGAAGATTCGCTGTGGATCGGCCGCGGCAAGCTTGCCACGAGCAACGCCGATCAGGTTGGTCGCATCCGCGCCATCGTCGAGAATTTGTCGCTCGAAATCGCAAGTCCGGACGAGGCGCGCGCGATGCTGGCGCTGAAAGGCGGCGACGACGTCGGATTTTAGCTGGTATCGTTGAGGCTGCACGTGCACGGGGAGGAAGCGATGCGCCGGATGACAAGGCTCGCTTGTGCTTGCGGGGTGCTTGCTGTGGCATTCTGGCAAGCGCCTGCCGCCAGGGCTCAGACTGGGGACGAAGTGCAGATCAAGGTGCTCGAAGATCAGTTTACCGCCGCGTTCAACGCTAAGGACGTTAACGCGATCATGAAGGTCTATGTGCCAGACCAGTCCCTGTTTGCTTTTGATGTGGTGCCGCCCCGGCAGTATGTCGGGGCCACCGCCTATCGCAAAGATTGGGAGAACTTCTTCAACGGCTTCGACGGTCCGATCAAATTCGAAATCAGTGATCTGGCGATTGCCGCCGACGGCAATCTCGGTTACAGCCACAGCATCCAGCACATCTCCGGCATGAGCAAAAAGGGTGA
>JAFAOB010000288.1 GCA_019238055.1 Alphaproteobacteria bacterium | reverse complement strand
TTTGCGACCGAACGCCCGGCGGTCCTCGCCCGTGCGCGGACCGCCGGTGTCGCCACGATGCTGACGATCGGCACCCGGCTCGACGAATTCGCGGGCGTGCGCGCGATTGCCGAAGCCGATGCCGACATCTGGTGCTCGGTCGGCGCGCATCCGCATGAAGCGGCCGACCACGCCAACCTGCTGCCCGCCGAGCTCGCGGGTCTAACAATGCATCCCAAAGTCGTCGGCATCGGCGAGACCGGGCTCGATTTTCATTATGATCTCAGTCCGCGGGACGCTCAGAGGCGTGTGTTTCGCGCCCATATCACCGCGTCAAAGCTCACCGGCCTGCCGCTGATCATCCATGCCCGTGAGGCCGATGACGACATCGCCCGGATCTTGGTCGAGAAAAGGCCGCCTCCTGGTGTACTGCATTGCTTTTCGAGCGGCCGCGGTCTTGCCGAAGCAGCCCTGGAGATCGGGTTCTATGTCTCGATCTCGGGTATCGTGACCTTCAAAAACGCCGAAGAATTGCGCGCCATTGTGCGCGATCTGCCGCTCGACCGTCTGCTGGTCGAGACCGACAGCCCCTATCTCGCCCCGGTGCCGTATCGCGGCAAGCGCAACGAGCCGGCCTATGTCGCGGCGACCGCGGCTGCAGTGGCGGCGCTGAAAGGCATCGACCCGGAGGAGCTTGCGGCGGCAACCACAGCCAATTTCTTTCGCCTGTTTGCCAAGGCGAGGCCCCCGGGCGGGTCAGCGCCCGCGCGATGAGGGTCACGGTTCTCGGCTGCGGTGCATCGACCGGGGTGCCGGCGATCGGGCCCAATTGGGGACAATGCGATCCGACTGACCCGCGGAACCACCGCCGCCGCGTTTCGCTCTTGGTCGAGACGGGCAACATCGCGATCCTGATCGACACATCGCCCGATCTGCGCGAGCAACTGATCGACGCTCGGGTACGTCGGCTCGATGCGGTGTTGATGACGCATGCACATGCCGACCATCTGCACGGCATCGACGATCTCCGCCAGCTGAACCGGATCATGAAGGCGGTGATTCCACTTTGGGCAGAAGCCCACACGATGGCCCAGATCCGCCGCCGTTTTGGCTATGCACTCGAGCCGCCGCCCGAACCCGGGCAATTCTACAGACCCACGCTCGAAGCACACGAGATTACCGGTCCATTCACGGTGCGCGGGGTGCCGATCGTTCCGTTTACCCAGAACCACGGGTTCAGCACGACCTTGGGGTTTCGCATCGGTGCCATGGCATACTCGACCGACGTTACCGAACTCGACGAAGCCGCATTCGCTACGATCGCCGGCGTCGAGCTGTGGATCGTCGACTGCATGCGATGCGCGCCGCACCCGACCCACAGCCACCTCGCTAAAACGCTCGGCTGGATCGAGCGGGTCCGCCCACGGCGCGCGGTCCTGACCCATATGGACCAATCTCTCGATTACTGCACGCTCGCCGCCGAACTGCCCGACGGCGTCGAACCCGGGCAAGACGGTCTCGTCATCGACCTCCCGGATCTCTAAGCCCGGAGCCGGCCGCGAGCCGGAAACCAGTGCATTTATTTTCCATAATATATATTATACGATATTTAGATGTACGCGCAATATAGAGATGACACCCCTGTGCAAAGTTGAGGTGACACTCCCCCGAGTTTTGGGATCCCGGGGGATGCGCCATGGCGGTGGTGTCGATGAGCAAGCAGGAGTTCAGCCGGCTTGAGGTGTTATTGCGCGTTCAATCAGGCCACCTGTGCGTTGCCGACGCGTGTGAACTGATCGGATTGCACCGGCGGCAGGTATTTCGTCTGCTACGCGGTCTCAAGCAGGACGGTGCCACCAGCTTGCTGTCCAAGCGCCGAGGCAAACCCAGCAATAACCGTCTGCCGTCCGAAGTTCGTACTCTTGCCCTGTCGATCGTGCGCGACCGATACGCCGACTTCGGCCCGACCCTGGCGGCGGAGAAACTGACAGAGCATCATGGCTGTTCGGTCTCACGCGAGACCTTGCGCGGTTGGATGATCGAAGATGGACTGTGGCAGGACCGTCGGCATCGTCTTCCTTCGCCGCATCAGCCGCGCCGGCGGCGTGACTGCCTAGGCGAACTGGTGCAGATCGACGGCTCGGAGCACGCCTGGTTTGAGGATCGCGGCCCGCCGTGCACGCTGCTGGCTTTTGTGGATGATGCGACGAGCCGGTTGCTGCAGCTGCGCTTCGTCACTTCGGAATCGACGTTTGATTACTTCCGGACGACCCGCACCTATCTGGAGGAGCATGGCAAGCCGGTCGCCTTCTACAGCGACAAGCACGGCATCTTCCGGGTGAACAGCAAGGAGGCTGCCGGCGGTGACGGTGTGACCCAGTTCGGTCGCGCGCTGTTGACGCTGAACATCGACATTATCTGTGCCAACAGCCCGCAAGCGAAGGGACGCATCGAACGCGCGTTTGGCACGTTGCAAGACCGGATGGTCAAGGAGCTACGGCTGGCGGGGGTCTCGTCGATTGCCGCGGCGAACGCATGGCTGCCTGGGTTCATCACTGCCTACAACACGCGCTTCGGCCGCGATCCCGCGAATGCCAAGGACCTGCATCGGCCACTGGTGCAAGCGGACGATCTGGACGAGATCTTGGCCTGGCGCGAGGAGCGCATGGTCACGCGCAACCTGACCCTGCACTACGACCGGATGATGCTGCTCCTCGACCCGACCCCGCTGGCCCGTGGCTTGGTGCGCAAGAAGGTAGAGGTCGT
>JAFAOB010000056.1 GCA_019238055.1 Alphaproteobacteria bacterium | reverse complement strand
GATCTTGTCGGCCAGCGGCCTCAGGTAATTGCGCATGTTGCGGCGGATGGTGGTGATCCAGTGCAAGCCCCGCTGCCAGAGTTTGCGGAAGAGTTCGCGGCCGATATAGCCCTTGTCGGCGTAGAGCTTGCCCGCAAGCTGGCGGGTCATCTCGTCCAGCACGGTGCTGTCGGCGGTGTTGCCGGGGGTGATCTTCAACGCCATGATCTGGCCTTTGTGATTGATCACGAAGTGCAGCTTGAGCCCATAGAACCATCCCATGCTGGTCTTGCCGCGCGCGGCCAGGCCCTTGAACACCTTATGGCGGTGGATGCGGCGATTGTGACAGACGGCAAGCTTGGTTGAGTCAGCGAAGTAGATACCGGTCTGTGCGCCGCTCAGGCTATGCAGCAGGATCATCAACGGCGCGAACAGCCGCGGCATCAGGCTGACAAACCGGTCATAGTGCGGCAGCTCGTCAAAGCAGGCGCGATACTGACCGCCGATGCCGTAGATGTAGAACACCTTGAAGTTCTTATAAGGCGAGAGGTGAAACAGCACCACGATGAACAGCATCTCGGCGCGCGACAGCTTGCCGGCGCGCTGCCGTATCCCGTATCGCCGGCGACGGAATGAGCCGGTGCGCTTCCCAGTCTGCGAACACTTTGCAGAAGTCATCGAGACAGCAATACAGCGCCGTGATATCGACCGCCATTGAGGGGCCCCCCGGACCTGGGTTTGACGCTCAGCCTTCAAGCCGATGCTGTCAAAGCCTTGGTTCTTTGGGAATCCCCTCAACCCTTATCCGTAGTTCGGGTTACCTTATGACGGCGACGTTTATTGGCGCGATCGGCAGTGCTGTTGAACGGCGGAGACTGCCCCAGCCGGCGGATTGCATCTGCCCGACGTTCTGATCCTCGGCTACGGACGGCTTTACCGCCGGCGCCTCTTGATATTGGCATCGTCGGGTGAAAGCCGATTCATCATGTGGTTGCCGTAATCGCATGGTAGTTGCGCAGATGTTGGTGGCCGCGGTCGGCGGAGATTTATTTCGATGGGAATTGGCGATACCTGATCTCGACCTGAGAAAACAGGTAAAACAGGCGGTGATGTCCCGGAAGTTCTGTTCGAATCCTGGCAATTGCCAGCGGTTGTGGGGCGGCGGTGACAATTTCGACTGATATTTTCCCTATCAAACCGCCGGGCCTCTCGCCTCCAACAATGATCCAATCGGCGGCAAATCAAGCCTCGTTCTGAACTTCGAAGCGCGCGTCAAGATCACGCAGGCAATCGGCGCCGTGCTGTTTATTGATGCCGGCAGCTATTACGAGACGAGTGTGCCGCAGCCGGGCGACCATTCGCTCTTTTATGGGGTTGGTCTCGGCCTGCGTTATTACACTGCCTTTGGCCCGTTGCGACTCGATCTGGCGACGCCGCTCTACCGCCGCCGCAGCGACTCGCCAATCCAAGTCTATATCAGCCTCGGCGAGGCGTTCTAATGCGCAAGGCGCCGCTCCGGCCCGGTCTCGCCGTTACGATTGTCCTCGCTCTTTTCTTTGTCGCGTTCGGACTGCTGCAAACGCGGCCAGGTAAAGCGCTGGCCGCCACAGCGATCGCTCGGGTGGCCAGCAGTCCGAATTCCGAATAGGCAATTGACGGGCTCGACGGCACCCTCCCTTTCGATATGACCGCCCGAAGGATCACGGTCAGCGACCCGGACGGCGTCTGGCTAACCCTGCCGGCATCACCGCCGCCGATGTTTTGCTCGGCCCCCACCCCTTCGTTCGTCGCGACATTCCGCCGCGACGAGGCCGAAATCGTCATCGTGGATGGCCTGGCACTAATCGGTGCCGCCGCCAAGTTTACCGGCGATGCGCGGTCCGAACCGGCACCCAACAATCTCAGGGCGGCGCTTGCAATCGACATTCCGCGGCTCGAAGCGCTGCACCCGGCAGTCGGTACCGACATCAGCGGCTCGCTGTCGGCCACAGCGACGGCGCAAGGCCCGCTCGACCGGCTGCAATTGCGAACCGAAATCAGCGCGTGCGGCAAGCTCGGCCTCGATTGGCTCGGTTTCGGTCAGGGTCCGGCGGGAGCGGCGAGCAGCATTCTGAACCCCAGCGTCGTCACGCCCACGACACAGAGTACGACAGCCGTCAGCGCCGGAAAATATATTGCGCCCAGCGTATCGGTCGGGGTCACCCAGGGCGTATCGCCGCCGACCAGCAAGGTAACCGTCGAAGTCGATCTCGGCCATCACATAACTGTCGACACCGAAGCCGGCCAGAACAAACGGTACCGGCATCGGCCTCAATTACAGCTATGATTACTGACGCGCTGTTCGCCGATCTGCTGACCGGTAACGAGCTGGGGTAAAGTCTTTAGTGGCGCAGAACGACAAACTGGGGAGGGCTCAAATGGACATCCGCGAAGGCGAATTGGAAAGTTTTGTGGCGCGCTCGCAATGGACCCGGCGCGGCTTTGTCGTAACCTCGCTCGGCACCGGGTTTGCGCTGTCGGTCCAGCCGGTTTCGGCCGAGACGATCCACACCGACACGACCGGGCTCGAGGCGGGCGAAGTCAAGGTTCCGGTTGCCGACGGATCGATCCCGGCCTACCGCGCGATGCCGGACCGGGGTGGGCCGTTTGCGACCGTGCTCGTCGTACAGGAAATCTTTGGCGTCCACGAACACATCAAGGGCATCTGCCGACGGCTCGCCAAGCTTGGCTATTACGCAATTGCGCCCGCGCTCTATGCCCGCCAGGGGAATCCCGAGTCGATTGGCGACATCAAAGAGTTGATCGACAAGATCGTGTCCAAAGTGCCGGACGCCGAGGTCATGTCGGATCTCGACGCGACCGTCGCCTATGCCAAATCGACCGGCAAGGCTGATACCGCCAAGCTTGCGGTCACTGGCTTCTGCTGGGGTGGGCGGATCACCTGGCTCTATGCCGCGCACAATCCCGATCTGAAGGCAGCCGTGGCGTGGTACGGGCCGATCGACCGGCCGCGCACCGCGCTGCAGCCGAAATATCCGATCGACCTCGCCGGCGAACTCAAATGTCCGGTGCTCGGCCTTTATGGAGCTGCCGATCAGAGCATCCCGGTCGCCAGCATCGAAAAGATGGCGGCGGCATGCAAGGCAGACCGGAAGATTTGCGAAATCAAGATCTACCCGGAGGCGCCGCACGGGTTTAACGCCGACTATCGCCCGAGCTACCGGCCCGAAGCGGCCAAGGATGGTTGGGCCCGGATGCTGGCTTGGTTCAAGCAATACGGCGTCGGCTGATCCGGCGGTCGTGCATCAGATCCGGGCGAGGACGGTTTCCTTGAAGCGGCGCATTTCGGCGAGCGAGGCTTCGGCCTGGGGCCGCTCGAAATCGATATCGATCGCGCTGACCCCGAGATCGCGCAGCGCGTGGAAATCGCCGACAATGTCGTTGGTGCCGCCGGAGAACAGCCGCCGCTCGCCGTCCGACGCGGTCGGCGGCACCGCCTCGCCATAGCGCTTGACGCGATAAGTCAAGGCGAGGCTGGCCGGATTGCGCCCGGCCTCCACCGCGAACCGGCGCAGCCGCGCGATGCCGGCGCGATAGCGCGGCAGGGTGTCGAGCAGGTGGCGGTTGTTGCTGCCGATCGGATACCAGGCATCGCCGAGCCGGGCGGCCCGGCGCAGCGCCGGCCCGCTTTCGCCGCCGACCCAAATCGGCGGATGCGGCTTTTGCACCGGTTTGGGCTCGAACAGCAGACGGTCAAATTTGACCCAGTTTCCACTGCATGACGGCGCGCCTTTGGTCCACAGCTCGCGAAAGGCGCGGATATAATCGTCGGTGACCGCACCCCGCGCCGCAAAGGGCGTGGTCGCGACCGCGTCAAACTCGGCTTCGAGCCAGCCGGCGCCAATGCCCACCACAAGCCGGCCACCCGACAAGACGTCGATTGTGGCCAGCATCTTGGCGGCGAGCACCGCCGGCCGGTAAGGAACAACCATGACCGCCAAGACCAATCGGATGCGCGAGGTCTTGGCGGCAACAAAGGCTGCCGTCGTCAGCTGGTCGTGGCGCCGCTCCGGTCCCTCAGTAAAAAATTCGCCGCTTTCGGAGTAGGGATAGCCCGGAACCTTGAGATCGGGCAGCACGATGTGGTCGGTCAATGTCAGATAGTCATAGCCGAGGGTCTCGCCCTCCTGTGCGATGCGGACGATTGTGTCGGGGTCCGCCATCGGACCTGATATCGGCAGGTTGAACCCGATCTGCATGTCTCCTCGCTTATCCGGATAATCGCTCGCGACTACCACTTCGCTGCAGGACCCGGACGGAACAGCGGCCGCGGCGTCGCCCACCCCTTGTGGCGCGGCCGTCTTCAGCCGCCATAATCGTGGTGCAGTTTTGCGATCACATCGAGCACCGGGCGAGACGCATTTACATCGATCGCACAGGTGCCGCCGAGACCTTGGCTCATGGTGCGCACCCAGCCGGCGGGCAATGCTTTGAGACCGGCTCGACCCGAATAATAGCCGTCGAACCAGAGGATCGCCAGCCCGGCAGATCTTTTGTCCGATCGCAATAATTCTTTAAGCTCGCTGCACGTCATCATTGCACTGATCTCGGGATTGGCAATTGGCGCTGTTGTCGGCGCTTGCGTTTGGCCTAGCTCCTGCACGGCCATTTGCAGCGTGCACGCTGCCGCAAGAGCACAATTTGTTACGAACCCGCTGCGCGAAAACGGCAGCATCTGCTTTCTCCCGGTTTTGGGGCGAGCCACATCCTATCAGCCGCCGCGCTTGCGGGCTCAGCCGATTTGCAACCGTCACTTGCCCGTCTATAGATTTTGCTTGAAAGGGCGGATTTTGGGCGTGCTAAGGGACGCGATGTTGCGGGCAGATGGCCTAACACTGCGCCCGCCTTTATTCGCACGTTTTCAGGGGGGATGGCGTCTCGGCGCCATCGATCGCGACCCGTGGCCGGGACCGGCCACGGGGCGCGGCTTTGACGTCCCTGGCGGCCGGTTGCAGCCCGTCCCGATGGTTCTCGGGAACGACAAACGCGAATTGGCAACGTATCCGACGGATCGGATAATCAGCGCTCGCGGCGCACCGCGGCGATGTCCTGCGCGAAGATCATTTCTTCGCTGCCGACGATGGCGGGATCGACCGGCGAGGACAGATAGCGCGCGAATACCCATACGCCGTCGAGCGGATTCGACACGATCTCGGCGACCGCGCCATCGACCAGCACGATCTGCATGCCGGGCGTCAGCTCCCGGGTATTGACGAGCTCGCTCATTCGGCGGCCCGCACAATGTCATGATCTTGGTCGGCGCGGCGCCAGCTCGCAAGCTCGTCCCAGCTCCGCGCTTCCATGAAGTCGGACCAGCGGCGATAGAGGTTGCGCAGATTGTGCTCGCTCGATTTGGCTTCGGTGATGTCCATCACCGTGCCGGGGATGCGCAGCCCCTCGAATTCGTAGTTGGCGATCTCGTATCCCTGGCCCTGTTCGTAGCTATAGGGATGGCGGCGGGCGATCACACCGCGACTGGCGGCATGTGCGTAGTTCCAATTTTCCATATCGTCCTGCTCGGTCATGCCGGCGGGACCTGAATAGCGGATGTAATAGTCGCGCAGAAAGTTCTTGACTTCTTGCGGGGCGGCCTTGTCGACAAAGTACCAGCGCCAGCATTCGGTCTGGTGGGCGCCGCGCGGCTGCCATACCGCGATCGTGCGCGGCTGACGCGGATGCAGCGCGATATTGGGAAAGACCTCGCCGGGGCTGCCGATGACCCGGCCCCATTCGCCATGCTTTTTGCGGCGCTGCTCTTCGCAATGCGCAAAATATTCCGAAACGACGGGCGAATGCGCATAGGCCGGCGGGGTTGGTTGACCGTGCGGCAAAACGTAGACGCCGGTCTGATGACCGCGCTCGTAAAACGAGACCTGCAACCGGCGCGCCATCTGGCGCTCGCGCATATCGCGCCGCCCGCTCCCCGACGGCCCGATGCCGACGAGATCGACCGAGCGATGGCTGATATTGTGATAGCTATCGCCGCAGAAATTCTCGGCCGGGAATTTCCAGTTGCATGGGATCAGCCATTTCTGGATCCCGCCCAGGACCTCGATGCCGCCTTCGCCCCCGTCCCAGCTGTCCAAGGTCAGATCGAGATAGCGGGCAAAATCGCCGAGGTACTCGTGGAAGGAGGGAGCGGTTGGGTCCCAGGTGGCCCAGATCGCGCCTTTGTAATTGCACAGCTGCGCCACCTCGACCAAGCCCCATTGCGAGCGGTCGAGCTTTGAGTGATAGGCTTCGCGGAAATACGGCACCCCGACGAGCTTGCCGTCGGCGCCATAACTCCAGCCATGATAGGGGCAGGTGAAGACGGGCGTGTTTCCCTCGTCATAGCGGCACACCTTCATGCCGCGGTGCCGGCACGAATTCAGAAACACGTGAATTTCGCCGTGGGCCTTCAGCCCACGGGCTTGTCCCGTGGGGCGGTCGCGGCACAGGATCACCGACTCTTCACCCATGCCGGAAACAAAGAAATCGCCGGGGTTCGGGATCTGGCTTTCGTGGCCAACGAAGAGCCAGGCGCAGGCGAAGAGCCGCTCCTGTTCTTGCGCGTAGATCTCATCATTAACAAAGATCTCGCGGCTGATCTGGCCTTTGCTTAAATCGACAAGCCCTTTGCGATACCCCGCTGCCGCCATCGCCACCTCCTATCCTGCTCTCTCCATGTTATTGCCGTCGCCGCTCGCATGCCAGCCGCATGCGAAAGTCTTTCGCAACGGCCGGATCTACAAGCGGGTTTTCCGCCGCGCCGCGACAAGCGCGCGGAACCGATTCAGGCAGATCGGGGTTTTTCCCGTGATTTCTTGCCACATACGCTTGACCAAATTGAACCCAACGTTAACGACGC
>JAFAOB010000322.1 GCA_019238055.1 Alphaproteobacteria bacterium | reverse complement strand
ACAGAGGCCGCATCCGCGCTTTCACCTCCCGCAACGATGACGCCCATAATTCCAGCGTCGTCTCGATCGATACGCCACTCATCTAAACACTCCCGACCACGGGAGAGATAGGCAGGGCTCAATCAGAATGCAACTGTAGGGCTAGGGTCGAGAGACAGGGAGTTAGAGGTTCGGAACACGAAATGACTGTTCTATCCTTGCCCCGTCTACTCGGCGAAGAGCAAGTCGCCGCCGCATTGGGTTGTTAGCCTGACACGGTTCGACGTGAACGCAAGCGTGAGCGGCTGGGCTTCACTAAGATCGGCGGACGCATCCGGTACGCCGAAGATCAAATCGCTGCATACCTCAATAACCAGCGAGAGACCTATGCGTCAAAGCATGACAGAATTGCGGAAATCGGCGGATGTCGGCTCGGTCAGCGCCGCGGCGGTTCAGCTTGGTGTCGCACATGGTTCGACGCCACAACTCGACAGACTTGCCGTGCATCGCTCGGCTCAAATGATTTGAGGCCGCAAACTCATGCTCGCCGCATGGGTGATCGCCAATGAGGCGCACCTCGGAAGCTGCCTGGTTCTCTATTACGAGCAGCACGCCAGACATCTCGCGAGCGCCGAGCCGACGCGCTACGGCCTAGCCAAATGGTGTGAAGTCTTCGCGGGCGCTCTGTTTCGGAGATCACATCTGCCCGCCAACGTGAATTCGTCGAAGCGCCTCGCGATCAGGGTTGAGCAGCGGCTATATCTGCCGAGTGCTCGCAGTGGGCAAGCCGCTCTGAGCCGCGCTCGGCGTGAAGGCGAGATCTTTGCCGCGCCGACAATCTCGCTGGCACTTGCTCCCGAAGGGGATCCGCGCGAACGGCTTTTGAGGCTCGAGGAAGCGAAGGCTCTATTCGATGCCGCTACCGAGCCTTATCAAACGATGTACTTGATGCTGACGTTCGGCACGGCTGCCCGTCCGAAAGCGATCCTCGATCTCACGTCGTTTCAGATCGATTGCGATGGTTTCAGATCGATTGCGATGCCGCCTGACCCGACCCGACCCGCCTCAATCCACCGGACGGCCTCGAAACAAGAAGCGTCCCCAACGCTGCCGATCTGTGACACGCTCCTTCTCTATCTTCGCTCTCCTTCCCTATCTTCGCTCTCCTTCCCTATTTTCGCTCTCTTCCTATGGGACCGGTCGTGCAATACCACGGAAGACCCCTCGGGAGCATAAAGTCGACATTTGATTGTAACGCTCTACGTGATCCGGCACACGGTAGCGGTGGAAATGCGCGGGCGCGGTGTTCCGGTCTGGAGGTCGCCGTCTTCCTCGGTCACAGCTCCGGGTACAAAATACGGAGCGATACGCCAAATTTGGCCCGGATCATCTTGCCGGAGCGACCCAGGCCATCGATGCCTATTTTGCGGATTGAGAGCATTGGAGGCTCGCCTTCAACTTCCCCAACCTGCGTTGCGTGTTAGCAAGCCCTATGGATTTCCGTAAGCCCTTGTTTCTATTGGTGGAGCCAACCGGGATCGAACCGGTGACCTCTACAATGCCATTGTAGCGCTCTCCCAGCTGAGCTATGGCCCCTTGATAAGCGGGCGGCTTTTTCCCAACGCCCAAATTAGGAACACCACCCGGTATGGGCAAGCGAAAAACGCTAGCCGTCGCATGGTTCGGGTCAGTGCTCGTCTTCTTCGACGTTCTCGATGACCTCGGCCATATCATCCTCGTCTTCGCCCAATTCGGAGGCGTCCTCGAGCAACTCCTCGTCCTCCTCCTCGGCTTCCTCGAGCGGTAGCGCCTCTTCTTCTTCGGCGGCGATGTCGCCTTCCTCTTCGGTCTCGACATCGGTGTCGAGCTCCTCGGCGCCGACCGGTTCGAGTTCCTTTTCAACAGGTGCGGCAGGACGCGCCCGGCGCGATTTCAAAAATGCCTCCGGATCAAACGGCGTCGCGCATTTCGGGCAGATGACCGGCCGGCGCATCAAATCGTAGTAGCGGGTGCCGCAGCTCGGACAAATTCGCTTGGTGCCCCATTCGGGCTTGGCCACATTAAAGCTCCATATTGATCATATCGATTGGCGCGCCATTGCCATGAGGGCGTCACCCTGTCAAAAGCAAATTCGCGGAATGGCGCGAAACCGGTTATCCGATATAGGCTGGGGCGCCGTGGCTGCAACCGCCACTTCATTTCGAACAGCTGTCGTTATGGCCCATTCTTCATCGCTCGCCCCTCCCAAGCCGCTCGAAGCCTCCCACGCAGCTGCTCCGCTTTTTGGGACGATTCGGGTCCCGGGCGACAAATCGATTTCGCATCGCGCGCTGATGCTGGGGGCGCTCGCAGCCGGGCGAACCGAGATCACCGGGCTCCTCGAAGGCGAGGACGTGCTCGCCACTGCGGCGGCGTTGAACGCGCTCGGTGCCCACGCGGCGCGCGTGAACGAGCACTGGATCGTCGACGGGGTCGGGATCGGCGGTCTCGGCGAGCCGGACAGCCTGCTTGACCTCGGCAATTCCGGAACGTCCGCGCGCTTGCTGCTCGGCATTTTGGCGACGCACCCGCTAACCGCCTTTGTGACTGGCGATGCATCGCTGCGCCGTCGGCCGATGAGTCGTGTGACCGAACCGTTGAGCCGTTTTGGTGCACGGTTTCTGACCCGTGAAGGAGGGCGTCTGCCGCTCGCGGTGACCGGAGCGAAAAGCCCGATCCCCCTTGAATATCACCTGCCGGTACCCTCGGCTCAGGTCAAGTCGTCGGTGCTGCTCGCCGGCCTCAACACGCCCGGTGAAACGACGGTCGTCGAGCCGCAGGGAACGCGCGACCACACGGAGCGCATGCTGCGCCATTTCGGTGCCAAGGTGATGATCGAGTCGGCCGCGGGCGGTGGCAAACGGATCACAGTCGAAGGCTGCCCCGAGCTGACAGCTGCACCAATCATCGTGCCCGGGGATATATCCTCGGCCGCCTTTCCGCTGATTGCCGCATTGATCGTGCCGGGGTCGGAGGTCACGATCGAGGGTGTTGGCGTCAACCCGCTGCGCGCCGGGCTGCTCGAGTGCCTGCGCGAAATGCGCGCCGATCTGGCACTGATCAATGAACGCGAGGAGGGCGGCGAACCGGTCGCCGATCTGGTCGCCCGCGCCGGCACTCTGACCGGTGCCGATATCCCGGCCGAGCGCGCGCCGCGGATGATCGACGAATACCCGATCCTCGCCATGGCGGCAGCCTGCGCCCGCGGTCGGACCATTATGCGCGGGCTTGCCGAACTCAGGGTCAAGGAAAGCGACCGGCTGTCGGCGATCGCCGCCGGGCTCACCGCGTGCGGTGTCCGCGTCGCGGTTGAGGGCGACGATCTGATCGTCGAGGGGGCTGACAATTTCCCGGCTGGCGGCGCCTTGATCACGACCCAGCTCGATCACCGCATCGCGATGGCATTCCTGGTGCTCGGGCTCGCCGCGAACGAGCCGGTGCGGGTCGACGACGGCGCACCGATCGCGACCAGCTTTCCCGACTTCGTGCCGCTGATGACCAGTCTGGGCGCCGTTTTCCGCAACCCGGACTGATCCCTGCAATGGCAAATGCGAGGCGATCGTTGCCGGGAACCTTTGTTGTCGCGATCGACGGGCCGGCTGCTTCCGGTAAGGGCACCCTGGCGCGTCGTCTTGCTGAGCGCTTCGGTTTCGCTCACCTCGAGACCGGCGCGCTGTACCGGGCGAGCGCACTCCTGATCCTTGATCAGGGCGGCGATCCCGCCGATACCCCTACCGCTGTGGCCGCCGCTCGCCGGGTCAGTCCGCATCTGTTGTCGGATCCGCGGCTGCGCGGCGAGGACGTCACCCGTGCTGCTTCGATTATTGCCGCCGACCCCGAGGTTCGCCGGTCATTGCTCGATTTCCAGCGAGATTTTGCAGCACATCCGCCGATGCCGGCCCGCGGTGCGATCCTCGACGGCAGAGACATCGGTTCGGTGGTCTGCCCGGCCGCAAATGTCAAGCTTTTTGTCACCGCCGACGCGGAAGTGCGCGCCCGTCGCCGCCTTGACGAGTTGCGAGCCTGCGGCTCGAGCGCTATATATCAGGATGTCTTGCAGGAGTTGAAAGATCGCGATAGGCGCGACACCAAGCGCGCCGCCGCCCCTATGGCGGTGCCAATCGACGCCACAATCATCGATACGACCGCGCTCGATATCGACGCGGCGGTCGAACGCGCATCACAGATTGTGGCGCGGGCGCTCGCTGGAGGGCGCTGACGGAGCATTGATTGCCATTATAGAGTTGCTGTCGAGTTCCGGCGGTGCAGCCATTGCGGGACAGATCTTTTCCCGCCGTGCGCAACGCCGCCGGCGGATGCCGTGCTCCACGCCGATACCAGCGGAGCCGGCTTTCTTCGTTTTCAGGGTATCAAGGAGAAGGAATGGCTTTAGCAACACAAACTGCGGAGGCGCCGTCGAAAGAAAGTTTCGCGGCGCTTCTCGATGAATCCATGGGAATGGCCAATGGTCTCGAGGGCACCGTTGTCAAAGGGCGAGTCATCGCCGTCGAAAATGACATCGTGCTAATCGACGTCGGCCTCAAATCCGAGGGCCGTGTTCCGCTCAAGGAATTCGCTGCTGGAGGTGCCGAACCCGATCTCCATA
>JAFAOB010000293.1 GCA_019238055.1 Alphaproteobacteria bacterium | reverse complement strand
GGCGCTTATAACCCCGCACCGCTGCCCGTGTCAACCCCGGTTCTCACGTTGGAACGCTCGTCCCGGTCTCAACCCCGGCACCCGGCGCAAAGCCCCGCGCGGAACGCCTACATAAGGCCCGCCAAACCCGTTGTCCAGACCCCCCGGTACATTTTCTTCACCAATCCGACACCCCCTCACAACAACCCCAACCCCCGCAACTCGGCGAGCATCTGTTCCGGCAGCGGCTCCTCCCCGACACGGGTGCGGTCAGGCGGTGCCACCGCCGCCGGTAGATAGCGCCACCCCTGAAACGGGCGGCACGAACGCGATAGGGTGGGCACCAAGTCAGCCTCGACGTCGATCAGGCAGTACCGGCGTCCGGCATCGTCGCGATTGGCGCGAAACCCAGCAACCCGCTGACGTACTGCGATTTGACCGCGGATGACCCAATAGATCGAGCCGCCATCGAGTACTTCCGCCGCGCGCCGCGGACAATTCCGGGTATAGACCCAATCACCCCCGCGCTCGGCAGCGCGCATCGCCCGAACTCGATGCAAATGGCCAATATCGTCGATGCCGACCGCCAGCTTTAACAAATGCAACGTCATGTGCGAACTGTCCCGATCACTTCGGATCGGTAACAGGTGCAGCAAGGGCGATCAATTCCGTTCCCTCCTCGACAAGCTCTCCGACCCGGAACCGCACGGCCGCGACAACCCCATCCGTGGGTGCGGCAATCGTATGCTCCATTTTCATCGCCTCGACGACGATCAGCGGCTCGCCGCGGCGCACTTTGCTGCCTGGCTCGACCAATAGCCGGGTTACCCGCCCCGGCATTGGTGCAGTCAGCTTTCCCGCGCTCGGATCTTCGGCGGCGGGCGGCATCAGCGGATCGATTTCCTCGAACGTCCAGCCCTCGCTGTCGATAAACACGACAGTCTCGGTTCCATGCTCGGTTCCATGGTCAAGTACGCGCATGAACCGTTTGACCCCGTCGAGGGTCAGCTGACAGAGGCCGTCCGATTGCTGGCGAAGCGCGGCAATGGCTTGTCGGCCGCGAAATTCGAGCAACCATTCATAATCGCGCGCAATCGCCGACACAGCGGCGTCTTTGTTGCCGCAACGGAATACCACGGTCTGTCCGGCGCGGTCGCCGAGACGCCAACCATTGCTTCTCGCCCATGGCGAGAAGGGGTCTACCGAGTCGGTTGCACTCGCCGCAGCGCCAGCTTCGCGCACGGATAGCCGATGTAATGCCGCGGCGGCGACGGCCTCATTCGGAGCCGCGCGACTGCCGCCAAAAAGCGTCTCATGCCGCCGGTCGATGAAGCCGGTATCAACCGTCCCGGCGCGGAACTCGCGGTCGGCGACGACGCGACCGAGGAAGCTCAGATTCGTTCGCAGGCCAAGAACAGCGCTCTCGGCAAGCGCCCGCCGCAGCCGGGCGACAGCCGCCGCACGGTCGTCGCCCCAGACGATTATCTTGGCGATCATCGGGTCGTAAAACGGGGTTACGGAGTCTCCCTCGCGAACGCCGGTATCGACCCGGGCAATATCGGGCAATGGCAGGTGCAGCCGGTGCAACGTGCCGGTCTGCGGCAGGAAATCGCGCTCGGGATCTTCGGCATAGAGCCGCGCCTCAATGGCATGACCGTGAATTCTCAATTCATGTTGGCCCAGCGGCAACTTCTCGCCTGTCGCCGCGCGCAATTGCCATTCGACGAGATCGAGCCCGGTGATTACCTCGGTGACGGCATGTTCGACCTGTAATCGCGTGTTCATCTCGATAAAGTAGAACGTATCGGACGAGCCGCTCGGGACGATGAACTCGACCGTGCCCGCCCCGACATAGCCGATGGCGCGAGCTGCCGCGACTGCCGCCTTACCCATCGCCCGCCGACACTCGGGATCGAGCCCGGGCGCCGGGGCTTCCTCGATCACTTTTTGATGGCGGCGCTGGATCGAGCAGTCGCGATCGAAGATGTGCAGGGTGCTGCCATGTCTATCTGCAAAGACCTGGACTTCGACATGTCGTGGCCGCTCCAGATATTTTTCGAGCAGAACCCGGTCATCGCCAAAGGCGCTGGCCGCCTCGCGTTGCGCCGAGGCGAGCGCGCCCGCAAACTGCGACGCGGCGCCGACGATCCGCATGCCGCGCCCACCGCCCCCGGCCGACGCCTTGATCAGGACTGGAAAGCCAATCCGGCGCGCCTCCTCTGCGAGATGATCGAGATCCTGATCACTGCCGTGATAACCCGGCACCACGGGGACCCCCGCCCGCTCCATCAAAGTCTTGGCCGCCGCCTTTGAGCCCATTGCGCGAATTGCCGTAGCCGGGGGACCGATAAAAACCAGCCCCGCCTGCTCGCACGCCTCGGCGAATTCAGGGTTCTCCGACAAGAAGCCGTAGCCCGGATGTACCGCCTGCGCGCCGCTCGCCTGCGCCGCGTCAATAACGGCATCGATGTTGAGATAGCTGTCACGGGCCGGAGCCGGCCCGATCGGCCAGGCCTCATCAGCAAGTGCGACATGCAGCGCATTGCGGTCGGCCTGCGAATAAACCCCGACCGCGGCGATCCCGAGCCGGCGCGCGGTGCGGATAATGCGGCACGCAATCTCACCGCGGTTGGCAATCAGGACTTTATCGAACATGTTGGTCTCCGCCGCGTCCGTTTTTGTTCGCACCACAGTCAGCGCCCGGCGCGGCATCCGTTACACCTGCGCAAACGCGCTAAGCGCGCATATGGGGCAGGACAATCGCCATTGCCGAGCGCTCGCAGCTATCCGGCAACGCGCTCCGATGATATACGCGAAACTGGCAAAAAGGAGGGCCTGATGGCGAAGGCCGGAAGCCGCAACTCGATTACCGATGTGCGTGGAATCCTGGTCGGACAAGCCGAGGACCGAGCCGGTATTACCGGCACAACTGTGGTATTGCCAGAACTGCCGGCAGCGGCTGCGGTCGATGTTCGCGGCGCGGCGCCGGGTACCCGCGAAACCGAATTGCTCGCTGCGGATGCGCTCATCGACCGGATCGACGCGGTGGTGCTGTCCGGCGGCTCGGCATTTGGGCTCGACGCCGCCGGCGGGGTCATGGAGTGGCTTGCCGCCGCCGGGCGCGGCTTTCGGGTCGGCTCGACCGGTGGTTCGGAAATCCGGGTGCCGATCGTGCCGGCGGCAATCCTGTTCGATTTGGGCTTCCCCGGCCGCCAGAATTGGAACGGTGCTCCGCCCTATCGCGAGCTCGGCCGCCGCGCGGTCGCAGCTGCAGTCCAGGATTTTGCGCTCGGCAACACCGGAGCCGGGCTCGGCGCGCGCGCCGGCAACCTCAAGGGCGGGATTGGCAGCGCCTCACTAGTGCTGGCATGCGGCGCGACGGTCGGCGCCATTGTCGCAGTCAATAGCTGGGGTTCTACTGTGCGGCCCGATTGCGGGCGGTTCTGGGCCGCTGAATTGGCTTTGCCCGGGGAGATCAGCCCGCAGCCGCCGGTTCCTGATACGCCGGTTGATCTCGAGGATTTTTCTGGGACGCGCGCCGCTGGATCGGGCGCAGCAACGACGATCGCTGTCGTCGCCACCGACGCGCCGCTCGACAAGATAGGGTGCCGTCGGCTTGCGGTGATGGCGCAAGGCGGGCTTGCGCGGGCGATCCGCCCAATCCACACGCCGTTCGACGGCGACAGCGTGTTTGCGCTGTCAACTGGTAGCGGCCCGTCGATCGACACGCGGAGGTTGTTGTCTATCGGCTGCGCTGCCGCCGATTGCTTGGCGCGAGCGGTCATGCGGGCAATGATCGGGGCCGAGCCGCTCAACAAGATTTCCAGCTGGCGCCAGCGCTGGGGAGCACACGAAGGCTCTACTTGTTGACGGCAGATCTGCCCGCAATCGCCACGAGCGCCCGCCGGGCTCTCGCGACCGCCGAGCCGGCATCAGCCGCGTTGTCACGAATCTCGGCTTTGTGGTCTTCTATGCCGCCTGGGTGAACTCGCTATGAGGACAGATTTATGGAACGGCGCAATGCGATCGTAACCGGCGGGTTGCGCGGGCTTGGCCGGGCGATGGCGCTGGGCCTGGCGCGCGAAGGCTGCCGCGTATTGGCGGTCGGGCATATCGAAACGGACGTCGCCGAAATTGAGCGCGACGTCACGGGGATGGCTTTTGCCAATCGTTTGCATGCACTCGTCGCCGATCTGCGCCGCGCGCAAGAATGCGACCGCGTCGTCGCCGCAGCCGAAGCCCGGCTCGGCGGGATCGACATTCTGGTCAACAATGCCGGGCTGACCTTCACCTATATCGACCCGGCCCGCTATCGTCGCCCGACGATGCAGCGTTTCTGGGAGGTCAGCGACGACATCGTCGAAAATGTGATCGCCACGAACTACATCGCAGCCGACCGGCTGGCACCCGGCATGCTCCAGCGCGGATGGGGCCGCATCGTCAATGTCACGACCAAGCTCGACACGATGAACCGTGCCGGCACCCACCCTTATGGCGCGTCGAAAGCGGCACTCGAAATGGCGACCGAGGTGTGGGCCAAGGAGACCGAAGGGACAGGGCTCACGATCAACATCGTCAATCCCGGAGCCGGCGCCAACACGCCGGGTATGGCCGAGGAAATGCGCGAGATGAGCCGTGAAGGGCGCGCCGCGCGCTTGGTCGAGCCCGACGAGATGGTACCGCCCTTGCTCTATGTCGTGTCGCGCGAAGCCGACCGGGTCAATGGCTGGCGCTTTGACGCCAATCTGTGGGACCCGTCTTTGCCGCCCCAGGAAGCCGCACGGCGCGCTGGCCGCCCCGCCGGCTTCGAAATGCACCCGGCCCTCGGCTGATTTGCGGCACCTGCCAAACCGTCTCCCGGGGTCAGTCCCATGCCGCCGCAGATAGCATTCCAATCCTTCTCGGAAGTCGACCGGGCGAGCGTGCGGATGCGCCGGTAAACCCGCGCCAGATCTATAGTGAAGGACGCGAGCGCTGATGCGGTGCGTCAGGGTTTGCCGGCGGTCCAGATCGGGTGGGTGTTGTAGAGCGAGACGGTCGACAAACCCATCTTGGCGCTCGCATCCTTGATCTGCCGGCTGTAGGCGACGTAGATGAGAGTGTCGTTGCTCCGGTCATAGATCCGGCGCACCGCGATCGATTTGAAGAACAGGCTCATGCGCTGCGAAAAAATTTCCTCGCCCTTGGGCCCGAGGGCGATCTTGCCGACCGTGATCGGCCCGGTCTGGATGCAGGAAATGGCGCTGTTTGATGGGTTTTCGAACCAATTTCCCTTGGTCAGCCGGTCGATGACGCTGCGGTCGAAATGGACGACATGGCAGGTGACGCCTGCCACTTGCGGGTCGGCAAAGGCTTCGACGACGAGGCCGTTGCCGGTCCAGTCATTGGCAAAACTGCCGACCACATCGGCGTGCGCGGCAGCAGCGAAGAGGGTCAGTATCAGGGCAGGAAGCACGAAACGGATCATCAACTCATTCCTTGCCAAGGGTGAAATTGGTGCAGCGCCTCGCCGCCGGCGATCGGCGCCGTGCGAACGCACGACCGCGAGATATTTAGCCCATCCGCGGAACTGCGTGGTGGCCGCGACCACCGCCGCGACGATCGACAACGGCCGATGTTAGTCAATGGCATGTCAGAGCGCGCTGCGATCATCGAGACCGACATTCCGGCGCGGCTCGACCGGCTGTCCTGGACCCGCTTTCACACGCTCGTCGTCACGGCGTTGGGTATCACCTGGATACTCGACGGGCTCGAAGTAACGCTGGCCGGCTCGATCGCCGGCGCCTTGCAGCAAAGCCCGGTTTTGCATTTTTCGCCCGCCGAGATCGGCGGCGTCGGCAGCGCCTATCTCGCTGGCGCTGTCGCCGGGGCCCTGTTGTTCGGCTATCTGACCGACCGCTTCGGGCGGCGCAAATTGTTCTTTGTAACCCTGGGGGTTTATTTGACTGCCACAGCCGCGACTGCGTTCTCTTGGAATTTCGCAAGCTTCGCATTGTTCCGGTTGCTGACCGGTGCTGGGATCGGCGGCGAATACGCGGCGATCAACTCGGCAATCCAGGAATTGGTGCCGGCGCGATTTCGCGGCCGCACCGATCTTGCGATCAATGGCAGCTTTTGGATCGGCGCAGCACTCGGCGCGTTCGGCGCGGTCACCTTTTTGCAGCCCGGCTGGCTGGCGCCCGATCTCGGCTGGCGGGTGGCGTTCGGCATCGGCGCGGCCCTCGGGCTCGGCGTTTTGCTGTTGCGCCGCCATGTTCCGGAAAGTCCGCGCTGGCTGATCTTGCACAACCGGCTGCCCGAAGCCGAACGGGTCGTCGGCATTATCGAATATCGGGCGGGCCAACCTCAGCCGGCCTCAAGCCTGGCCAGTGAGCGAAAAATCCGCCTGATCGCATCGGCGCGCACACCGGTTGCGCGCATGGTTATGGCGATATTGCGCGACTATCCGAAACGGGTCGTCCTCGGCCTGACTTTGATGTCGGCGCAGGCATTTTTTTACAACGCGATCTTTTTCTCCTATGCGCTGGTGTTGACCCGGTTTTACGGCGTCGGCGCCGCGGAGGTCGGCTGGTACATCCTGCCGTTTGCGCTCGGCAATTTTTTGGGACCACTGGCGCTCGGGCCGCTGTTCGACCTTGTGGGCCGCAAGCCAATGATTGGTCTGACCTATGCCCTCTCCGGCGTGTTGCTGGCGGGTGTTGGCTGGCTATTTCGCGAAGGGCTGCTCAGCGCAGTGCAACTGACCCTGTGCTGGACCGGCATCTTCTTTTTCGCCTCGGCGGCGGCGAGTTCCGCCTATCTGACGGTCAGCGAGAGCTTTCCGTTGGAGGCGCGGGCGCTCGCCATCGCGGTTTTTTATGCGCTCGGCACGGCACTCGGCGGGGCGGTTTCGCCCTGGCTATTTGGCGTCCTGGTCGGCACCGGCGAGCGCGGCGCGGTCTTTGTCGGTTACCTCGCCGGCGCCGGCTTGATGATCGCGGCGGCGCTCGTCGAATTCGCGATCGGCGTCAAAGCCGAACGCCAGCCGCTCGAAAGCGTCGCCCGCCCGCTCTCTATCCTCGCCGATTAACCAATAGCGAAAGGATTGGCAAAAGACGGGGCCACCTCGGCCATGAATCGGGCCATCTCATCCTTGACTTGAGAGTGAGGTTTGAGCCCGACATTAAAGTAAAGGATGACCTCGTCGAATCCGGCGGCTTCGACTTTTTTGAGCGCCTCGCCAATCTGTGCGGAGCTGCCAATCAGGACCGAGTTGTCGGTCAGGTCTTGCGGCCGCACCTGGCGCAAGCGTTCGACCATGGCAACAAAATAGCGGTAGGAGGGCGGTGCGGTGCGCGGGTCGCCGGGGAATGCAGCGATTACGCACTCGTTGTAATAGCGGATCTGGCGCGCCCGCGCCGCCGCTTCCTCTGCCGGGTTATCGGCGTAATGAATAAAATAACTGCACATCGGCCGGCCCGGCGACTGGCCGTGGCGCAGACAGGTTTCCCGATAGAGATCGTTAACCTGGCGTAACCCGCCATAGGTCATTGCCGCGGCAAATGGTGCGACAATCAGATTGCAGCCAAGCCGCGCGGCGAGCTCGATCGAAGGCTGCGAGAACGAGGCGACATAGCTCGGGATCGGGCGTTGCACCGGCCGCGGCGTGATCGCGACCTCGTCAAAGTGATAGTGCCGGCCATGATGTGAGATCGGCTCGTCGGCCGACCACAGCCGGCGAACCACCTCCATCCCCTCCTCGAAAATCGCCTGATTGTCCTCGAACGACACGCCGAACGGTCGGTATTCGCGGCGGTCATATCCGCGGCCGGCGGCAAAATCGACGCGGCCGCCGCTCAACAGATCAAGGCTCGCCCATTGCTCGGCGGCGCGGATCGGGTGATGCAGCGGCAACACCGTCACCGCGGGAGCAAGCCTAATGTGCCGGGTACGCGCAGCGACAAAGGCGAGCGCCAGATCAGGACAGGAAAGCACGCCCAAGGTGCTGAAATGATGCTCGCCGATCCACGCCGAATGCAGTCCGACTTCTTCCGCATAGACCGCCTCGTCGATAATGTCGGCGACGAACTGATTGGCGCTGCGGCGGTCGTCTTGGTAGTGATTGTCACTGAGCGTGAAATAACCGAACTGCATTTCCCTGCTCTCGCTCCGTCCATTTTGACGCAAATCCGGGCGCTAATCTTACTGTGTCATTTTCCCATTCACCACTCGCCGCTGTTGCCGCAGGCAGCACGGACACCTCGGTAGCGCGGCGACGAGCCTGAAGGCGAGCTGACGACGGATGCTTGCGATTGAACTCGCACATGCCGCTCAGGCCGCACCGGCAGCCCCCCGCGGCTGGAAGCCTGCGGGTCGCGCAGGTGTTTCGATCCGCCTGCGGATGAGACGCTGTTGAGGGGGGAAACGGCAGCGCTCGGCAATCAGAAAGCCGTAGGCTGCGATGCAC
>JAFAOB010000146.1 GCA_019238055.1 Alphaproteobacteria bacterium | reverse complement strand
TCGGGACCCGCCAGGACTTCGAGCAATAGCGCGTTGTCCTCAACCGTGGCCGTCATTGGTCCGGTGTGATCGAGGGTCAGCTCGATCGGCATGATGCCGGTATAGGGCACGAGTCCGTGGGTCGGCTTCATGCCATAGATGCCGCAGAACGCAGCGGGAATGCGGATCGAGCCACCCTGGTCGCCACCGAGCGCCATCGGCACTTCACCGGTGGCAACGACAGCGGCGCTGCCCGACGAGGAGCCGCCGGCCGAATACCCGCGGCGTCGTGGATTGTGCACCGGGCCGGTCGCGCTGGTATGGCTGCCGCCTGAAAAGCAGAAATACTCGCACACCGTCTTGCCGACAATCGTGCCGCCGGCATCGAGAATACGGGTTACGACGGTGGCGTCGACCTCCGGCACGTAGCCTTCCAGGGTCGAGGCGCCGTTCATCATCGGTACCCCGGCAAGACAGATGTTGTCCTTTAGCGCGATGGTCTTACCAGCGAGCTTGCCGGACGGGGCGCCGGCAAGTTCCGTTTTGATGTACCAGGCACCGTGTTTATTTTCGGCGGGATCAGGGCGTTGTCCCGGGCGCCGCGGGTAAGCGACCGGCGGCATTTCGTCGGGGAAGCGATCCAGCAGATTATAGGCCGCAAAGCTTGGCTGCAGGGCTTCGAGGTGGGCTGCCAAATCCGCCTGGCTCAGATTGAAGCCAAGCTCCGCTGCGACCTCGCCGAGCTGCTCGAGCGTCGGCGCCTTGACCGTATTGAGTGGCATCACATCCCTCCCGCCCCGAGCCGACAATCATGATCAAAGCCGGCGGCCATCATACGAGGCGGCTTGCCTTCGGGCAAATCGTCGACAGCAGGCAGCAAGGCTTTCCGCAAAACGGCAGGCGGGCGAGTGATGCCCCGCGTTGCGCATCAGAAAATCCGCATCAATAAAACCGACATTCTGAAGGCATACTTTGAATGCAAATATATCTTGGTTTCGGTGAAAAAAACTCAGACAACGCCGGAGATTGAACCTTTTCAGAACGGCCGGAGCCGATAAGCGGGGCGGTGCCTCAGTCAGAATTGAACGATCGGCAGAGCGGTTCCACGTTTGGTGTAAACATGAATACCAATCTTTTTGTCGTGATCTCCGGATGCTCGAGCGCCGGGAAGTCGACGTTGGTGACAGAACTCAGCCGACGCGGCTACGTCACGGTCGAGGAGCCAGGCCGGCGGATCGTTAAGGAGGAGATGCTCGGCAACGGTCTCGCGCTACCGTGGGCAGATAAAATCGCCTTCGCGCGGCGCGCCATCGCGCTCTCCCTCGCCGATCGGGCGACGGCAAACGGACACGTCGATTGGGTGTTCTTTGATAGGGGCTTGATCGATGCGGCTGCGGCACTCCAGCACCTCACAGGCGAGCCCGTTCTGATGCCTCTCGGTCGAGAGCACCGGTGCCATCACCGTGTTTTTCTCGCTCCACCCTGGCCAGAAATCTACGTTACCGATGCTGAGCGGCGCCATGGCCTCGAGACTGCCGTTGCCGAGTATCGGCGTCTGCTCGACGTATATCCGTCGCTCGGCTATGAGGTCACAATTCTGCCCAAAGTGAGTGTCCGCGAGCGCGCCGATTTCGTCCTGAAGACCCTGGCAAAGTCGCCGGACTAAATGGCAGCCTCGGACCCCTCCGAGGTGCTCTCCCTCCAGGCGCAGAGAGCGCCACCCGCGCCGGAGAGGCCTCCACGCCAAGCCGGGATTAACGCTGTCCGATCCGGGACAGCGATCTGTCTGATGTGGAATGCCGCGGCCCTCTCTGCCCTGGGGCGGAGGGGGCTAAGCGAGGTGGGGAGAAGCTCCAAGCCGTCGCGTGACGGTGTTGCCAATGCTGCGCTCAGCCGGGATGCGCGCCGGTCTCGCCCCGCACCGCGCGTTGCAGATAACCTATCGCCGCATCGAGCTGCGCGTCCTTGTTCGTTCCGATGATCAACGGTTTGATCGGGTGTTCGGCGCTGTCGCCGGCGCTCTCCGAGGAGACGCTCGCCGCTTTCGTCGCCCGGCCGTTCAAGGAGCCGGTGTTCTTCAGCGCACCGAAAAGATCGCTCTCGTGGCTGAGCACGGCATTGGCAACCTCCTCATCTTTGGGCAGCGTGACGACGATATCAGGACTGATTCCGTGGCCCTGGATCGACCGACCGGACGGCGTGTAGTAGAGCGCCGTTGTCAGCCGCAATGCACCATGTCCCTCGATTGGAATGATGGTTTGCACCGAACCCTTACCAAAGCTGCGGGTGCCCATGACGGTGGCGCGGTGATCGTCCTGCAACGCGCCGGCCACGATCTCAGCTGCTGATGCTGAGGCGCTGTTGATCAACACGACCATCGGGACCCCGGCGATAAGGTTGCCCGCCACCGGCGCGCGATAAACTCGGTCGTCGTCGCGATTGCGGCCGCGGGTGGTCACGACGACACCGCCATCGACGAACTCTCCGCTCACATCCACCGCCGCGTCGAGCAGGCCGCCGGGGTCATTGCGCAGATCGAGAATGAAGCCGTTCACGTGACCATGCGCCTCGGCCTTCATTTTGGTAATGGCATCGGCAAGTTCGTTGGCCGTGTTCTCGGTAAAGGTCGA
>JAFAOB010000126.1 GCA_019238055.1 Alphaproteobacteria bacterium | reverse complement strand
ATTTAAAAGGTGAGCTGACTCGGTTCGAGGGCGCGACCACGCCCCGCAATTACAGCCCGTGCGGTGTATGCCTTGACCGATTCGAGCCCACCCTGACGCGGCGGCCGGAGCGCTATTATACATGGATTGCCGAAGCGGGAGTGTCCTGTCCCGAAGTGCTGTTGGTGCCGCTTTACGTCGCGCGTGGCCAGCCGCTCGGCACCCTATGGATAGTTTCCGAACAGGAAGGATATTTTGACAGTGGTCATGCCCGCATCATGCGGGAATTGGCATCGTTTACAGGTATCGCGCTTTCCATACTGCAAGATCGGCAGCAGTTGCAGGATGCTGTGACGCAGCAGGAAATCCTGACAGCCGAGATAAGCCATCGCGTGAAGAATCTGTTCTCGATTGTCGATGCGATGATTCACATCAGCAAACGGTCAGCCACATCGGTGGCGGACATGGCGACAATCCTTTCCGGTCGATTGCATGCGCTCGCGGCTGCACATGCGCTCGTCCGGCCCAGTTTCAGCACACGGGAAAGCCAGCCGCTTCAACCTGCGGCTAGCCTGAGTACCCTGATTCTTACAATCCTCAAGCCCCATGAAATGGTTGGCGCCGCGCGCTTTGTCGTAGAGGGACCGGACATCAGACTTGGCAGCCAAGCGACAACGAGCCTCGCGCTTGTGTTTCATGAACTCGCAACCAATGCTGCCAAATACGGGGCGCTACTGCGGGATGAGGGCCGCGTGTCAATCAGCTGGGGGCAAGAGGGGGAAGCCCTTGCTTTGCAATGGCGGGAAAGCGGGGGGCCGGTGATTGCGGCTGAGCCTGTGCAAAAAGGGTTTGGCAGCACCCTGGCGCGCAATACAATCATATACCAGCTTGGCGGAACGTTTACCTTGGACTGGCAAGCGCAAGGACTAGTGGCCAGCTTTCTGTTGCCGCTGGCGAATCTAGCGCATTAACCACTCGCCAATCGTCCGAAACTTGCTGCGCATAGGGTCTGTTCCCCGCTTGCATCAATCACTTAAATTGTGATGGCGATTCGACCGCCGTGGCGACCGATGAGTTCCGGCTAATGAGTATCGGATGATCGCCTGGGTAAAGCGGGATCAGTTGGTGCCTTTGCACCAAAACCTTGGAGTATCTTATAGCCCATGCGGAGAATTGGAATGTTCGATTCGCCTTTTGCACTTGCCAGGGCACCCTGAACGATATCCCATTTGAACCAGGCGATATAGGCAATCAGCAAAAACAGGATACCAACCGGATTAAAAACATGCCCTGCATCAAACGCGTTTCCCCAAAATGCGTAAAACGCTAGTAGCAGCACGATTGCTGTACAGATAGCCCGGGCAATCATCTCGTCCTCCCCCTGATTTCAAGGCAGTGGCATCAGCTTGCCACCGACCTGGCAGTGCGCTTCATCCCACCGCGTTGCTATTCCTCCAAGTATGTTGATTTGTCTTGGTTGCAAGTATTGATTTAGCTTGATTGCGATTAGCACAATATCCGGACGGCACCGCAGGAAAGTTATTCGGCCCAGGATGCTTGAAACCCAGCCTCGAGATCGCTGGTTTGTGCACTGCGGTTACGCGAGGGACTCGGTCATCGCCGCGTAGACGAGCGTGCGCAAATCGCGGCGCAATGTCAGTCGCGCCTCGCTGCCGATGACTTGCGTCATGAAGACAACGGTCAGCTGTTCCCGGGGATCGATCCAGAAAGCGGTCGCGGCTGCACCTCCCCAGAAATATTCGCCGAGAGAGCCGGGCAGGCGGGTCTTGGCGACGTTGACGTTGACCCCGCAGCCAATCGAAAAGCCGATCCCGGCATAACCCCCTTCGCTAAACATCCCGGGTGTGGCCATGTCCGCCACCTCCCGGCCATCCGGCAAGAAGTTCAGGCTGAACAGCGCCACCGTCTTGGGGCTCAGGATCTGCACGCCGTCAAGCGTGCCGCCGTTCAGCATCATGCAGCAGAAGCGCAGATAGTCCTGTGCTGTCGACACTAGGCCGCCGCCGCCCGATTCGAGCTGCGGCGGCATCGCGTAGGTGCTTTGCCGGGCGTCGTCCTGCAGCTTTAGCCCACCATTCTCGGGTTGATAGCAGCAGGTGAAGCGATCGATCTTGTCCGCCGGCACATAAAACGCGGTGTCGTGCATGCCAAGCGGTTCGAACAGCCGCGTACGCAAGAACTCGCCAAACCGCATGCCAGACAGCTTTTCAACAAGATAGCCCAGCACGTCGATCGACACCGAATAATTCCAGGCTGTTCCCGGTGAGAAATCGAGCGGGATTTCGGCCAGCTGTTCGATCATGCCGTTGAGGCCCCCGGGAGTCTCACGGTCCACCACCTTGGCCCTGCGATAGGCAGCATCAACACCGGTACGATTCATAAAGCCGTAAGTGAGACCGGAGGTGTGGGTGGCGAGATCGACGACTTTCATCGGCCGCAGCGTGGGCGTGGTCAGATAGCGGGGCGATGCTCCGGGCAGCAGCGATGGCATCCCGCTGGCATACACCCCGATATCCTTCCAGGCCGGAATGTAGCTGTGGACGGGGTCGTCAAGGCCAATCAGACCCTCTTCGACCAGCATCATCAGCGCCACGGCCGTGATCGGCTTGCTCATCGAGTAAACGCGAAAAATCGCATCCTCGTGCATCGGCTTGCCGCGCTCGATGTCCATCTGGCCGCACATACCGGTATGGACGAGGTGACCCTTGCGATAGATATGGGTCAGCATGCCGGGCAGATAGCCGCTCTCGACATAGCGCCGCTTCATGACGTCGTCGAGCCGCGCCAGCCGCGCCGAAGACATGCCGGCCGTTTCCGGTTTCATCAATTCTACTCCTGCCGAGCCAAGCTACCGGTCGTGATCATATCGTCCGGCGTGGTAGAAAGCGACCATGCAGGGTCCGCGAGGAATGCGGAATTGTATAGCAAATTCGCCCGACCTATCCTTCTCCATATGCGCCCATATTATCCAGCGTTATCCCCGCATTGTCCCCCGCGTTATCCACACATTAACCCGCATTATCCTCATTGAATGCAGAAGTGACATGTTCCTTGTCTATTCTAATTGGTGTCGGAATGTAGCCCGGCATCAAAATCGGCCTTGCGCAGCGATCATTGCTTTGGTATGAGCGTTCCCATTCAGCTTGAATGGAAATTGCGCCGTGCGCGACATTCGGCAGGATCTGCGGGAACGTCTGACAAACCTCGAACGGAAGCGCGATCAATTGCAGGCCGAATTGCGCATCATCGAGGACGAATCGGCGGCGCTTATGCGACTGCTGGATTTTGAGGACCGGCGGTTTCCCGACACGGACGAAAGGGTTCAGCACCCCGAGCGTCCCGTGGGCGATTCCATTCTGCAAGCGCTGAGGGTGCGTTCCCTAACAAAAGATGAAATCCGCGACGAGTTGGAACGCGCCGGATATGGACGAACCGGCTCGCTCGGTCGAACAACCCACCTCGCGCTGGTTAATCGTAACTGCCCAGGTAGCGTGATTGGTTCAGCTTACCCGGAGTTGTGAGACCAGAGCGCTGGGATCAGCGATGAGGG
>JAFAOB010000043.1 GCA_019238055.1 Alphaproteobacteria bacterium | reverse complement strand
TTCTGCAGCTCGAGCCCGATCTGTTTGATCAGCTTCCTCGCCTTTTCGAGGTCGCTGTCATAGGTGATGCCGACGGCGAGCTTATCGATGACCCAGTCGCGGCTCTGGTTCTGAATGGCGCCCAGCAGGCTGAACGGCACAGTGTAGACTGGGCCACGGTGATGCCGCAGCCTGATCGAACGAATGCTAAAGCCTTCGACGGTGCCCTTGTGATTGCCGCTCTGGATGTATTCACCGACCCGGAAGGCGTCGTCGAGCAGGTAAAACATGCCGGCAATGACGTCGCGGACAAAGGTCTGCGCGCCAAAGCCGATCGCGACGCCGACGACACTCGCCCCGGCGATCAACGGCCCGATCTCGACCCCCAATTCCGCCAACGCCATCATCGCCGCGACGGCGATGACCAGCACAAACAGAACGTTACGGAAAATCGGCAGCAAGGTGTGCAGCCGCGCCCGCCGCCGCGCCTCTTCGCTGTTCGGCTGGCCGAGCTCGGCGGTGGCGGCAAGCTTGCCGTCGATCGCCGCTTTCGCCGCGTGCCACAGCACCTCAGCGATCAGCAGGATCACGACGGTGCTCAGCACGCCGTGGACAATGTTTGCAAACACCGTGTCCCGGCCGGCGAGGTGAACGAGATCCACATTCCAACCCAAGCGAGCACCGCCACCGCGGCGATGATCAGCAGGGCTCGGATACCGTGTTCGAGACTGACTTCGATGACGCTCGGCGGACCGCCGGTCTGGGCCGAAGCGGCGGGTCTGAGCAGATGTTCAACGGCGCGCCGGCTCACGGAGATGGCAGGCGGCAAGAGGATGAGTACGAGGACGAGCCAGAAGGCCGGCAGCACGCTCGTGACACCGGGTGCTGCAACCCGGCACAGCCACATGATTACGATGCCGATCGACGCCGCAATGTTTGCGGCAGCGCGGCCGAAATAACGCGTTTCGGCAGAGGCGCCTTCGGCAACTTCGCGGGGAGCCGCGGGCCTGCGCCAAACGGCTTCCAGCGCGAGGGCAACGACGCCAAGGCCGAGCGTGTAGCCGACGAGTTGCACCCCCGCGAGTGAGAAACCGAGAGCGCCGCACTCCTGGACAATTACCCATGCGAGTGCGAACCAGCCCGCGAACACGGTCAATCGCCGGCACCAGAAACGGGCAGCTGTCGCATTGGTCGGGATGATCCGGAAACGCTCGTTATCGGGGGCCAATAGCAAATCGCCGGTGCCGATCGCAATCCGGATGGCGACATAGACGATCAGAAAGCCCAAGGCGATGTCGCGAAGGGCCGGACCCCAGTCGAGAGCGAACAAGGCGATCACGCTGCCGAGGAGAAAAGCACCAGTTGCACCGAAAGCGAGGGCGAAACGCACAGCGATGACACGTAGTCGATCTTTGACGGTCTCCATCGGGAGCCCGTCGAAGCGGTGGCGAGCCTTCCGCGTCATCTTCCTGAACAGCCATTGCGCGCCGAAGCCGAACGCAACGAACATCGCGAGGTTGAGGACAGCCCTGGTCTCGGCCGCGAGATGCCGGGTCGCGAAATAATCGGGGTCCCCGAAGATGCCGAGGCTGAGGAGAAACTCGGGCTGATCGAAGTCAGCGTCGACCGCCGTGATCCACTGAATGGCTCGCTCGAACTCGTGGGGAAGGGCCGGAACGGCGCCGGCGAGCGTGATGATATGATGGTGGATCGCGCTGGAACTCGCGCTCAGGTAGTCGACCGAGCCGTCGGTCTGCTGCACCGGAGGGGCTGCTATGGTGCTTTTTACGCCTTGCTCTTGGAGCCACTCCTGTGCGAGCGCCGTCATAAGGGCGCGGACTTGTGGCGATGCTGTCGTTTTATCACTCGCCGTCGGGTCGATTTGAGCCAGCGCATGCCTGTTTGCGGACACCGGCCGCTGGATATTATGCCTTCGACCCGAAGGCTGCCTTTCCTGCCGAGCCGCCTGCAGTGATGAGCATCGAGCACCGAGCGGCGAGCGTTCGCCTCGCTGCTCAGACCGGTGCCGATCCCGGTCTTGGTAACTCCCCGCCCCTCGGCACTTAATTAATTTCAATTAATTCGATCGCTTCGCGGCTCGGGCCCTCGATCATAAAGGCTCGGGTGTTGCCGAGTGGGTGGATCGGTTCGAGAAATTTAACATCCTCGCTCGCGAGCTTTTGCACCCAGGCATTGAGATCCTCGACCCCGAGCGCGATATGGTCCTGCAACTGGCCGCGCGAACTGCAGAGCGGTGCATCGGTTTGGTTCGCATACCACATCATCGAGACGTCGCCGAATTCGATCCCGGCGCGCGGCGAGCGGAACATGCCTTCACGGTTTAATGCCGGCCAAGTGCGGTCGGGACCACGCGCCGCTTTGCCGTCGGGCCCGGTCACCGGCGTCGGCGTATAGCCGGGTCGCATCGGCGCGTTCAGATGCCGTTGGTACCATTCAAACGCCGCGATCGGGTCCTCCTGGTAGAGGTGGACATGATTAAAGCGCTCGGCCGGATGATTGCCGGCATATTCGACAAGCGCGTTGTCCGGACCGCGCATATACGCGAAGCCGCCCCCGCCCGCTGGCTGCACGCCTTTGGCCTTGGCCTCGGCGATCTGCGCCTGTGTCAACCCGAGCACACCGCCGACACTCGGCCAAGTGTCGCTTGATATCAGGACCGAGCCGCCTTCGTCGGTCGTATAGAGCGGCAACAATTCGACCTCGGGCCGGCTCTTGAAGGTTTCGAGGCAGGCGCGCGCGTCGGTCACATGCCAGCCAAAATGCCAGATCGCGCTCTGCGGCTCGGTTGGCGGCGGTTGATCGACCTTGGTGAAGAGCACCAGAACATTGTTCGGCGATTTGAGGGCCGCAAACCCGCCCCAGCTGGCCTTTGCGGTCGACGGGAATTGGCGTGTGTAAAAATCGATCGCGCGGTCGGGATCGACCGAATTCAGGTGTAGGTGATGAAAGATTGGCGACGCAAGCATTCTGTCTCCTCCCCGATCGCGGGCCGGCAGCAGTATGCGCCAAGGGAGGGCGAAAAGACCACCCGCGGTCGCAGGTCATTCCGACGCCGAATTGTGGTCGCCGACATGGATGCGGGCGGCGGCGCGCAGCGCAGTTGTGACGCGCAGCGCGTCCGCAAGTGCACCGGGATCATGGGTCCGGATAAAATCGGCGCCGCGCTTGGCGGCGAACAGCTCCGCTGCCAAGGTGGCGGGACCGAGTTCGGTGGCCAATGAGCGTCCGGTCAGCGCGCGCAAAAACGATTTGCGCGAAACAGAGATCAGCATCGGTAACCCGAATTCTCGCTTTAGTTCGTCGAGCCGGGCCAGCACTGCGAGCGAGGCCTCGGGCTGGCTGCTCAAAAAGAACCCCATGCCGGGATCGATCACGATGCGCTCGCGGGCGATGCCGGCGCGTTCGAGAGCAGCCAACCGCTCACGGAAAAAGGCGACAATGCGCTGCCACACCTCAGCGGGCGACAATTCCAACCGTTGCGCCCGGCCGCGGCCTTGCACCGCGTGCATGACGACAAGCCTGCAATCCGCCGCCGCCAGTTCCGGATACAGCGCCGGCTCAGAAAAACCCTGGATGTCGTTGACAAAGTCGACGCCGCGAGCGATCGCGAACCGCTGCACCTCGGGCAGAAAGCTGTCGACCGACACCGCTATGTGGTCCGCTTGCAGTGCCGCAATCAGCGGATCGAGCCGGCGGATCTCCTCTGCCGCGCTGACCGGTTTGGCATCGACATTGCTGGCCGCGGCGCCGAGATCGATGACATGCGCACCACCCGCAACCAATGCCCGTGCATGCGCCAGCGCGGCGGCGAAATCGAGAAACCGGCCGCCATCTGAAAACGAATCCTCAGTGACGTTGACGATCCCGAACAGCGTCGGACCATCTCCGGATCGGACCATCTCCGGAAGAGCAAGGGACGGCCATGTCATTTCGGCCGCGATCGCTCGAGTATGGACCCGACACCGTCGGCATCGGCGAACACATCGAGCTTTTCGACCCACACCCGAACCCGCTCGACGCGCGGATCGGCAAAGCACGTATTGCATATGCGCTCGGCAAAACCTTCGCAGAGCTCGATATGACCCGCCGCAGAGATTTGGCGAATCGCGGAGACGATCTTCTCGTAATTGATGATGTTACGGCGGTCCTCGCCCGGCATAGCAGCCGAAGGACTTGCCGTCAAATCGACCGAGATGCGCACGCGCTGTTTGTGCTCGCGTTCGTGCGGGTCGATGCCGATGCTGGCGAGCAGCACCAGCCCGCGAACGGTAACCACGTAAAGAGGTGCGGATGGAGGCGGCAGAGGGCATCGATCACTCATCGGGTCACCATGCCCGGCCTGGCCGATCACCGCAATGGCCTGCCCACACAGGCCATCCCGGCCATCACCAAGGCTAAGTTAGGCCGGACGATCTGCGCCTTCACAGCAGGCCGCGCTCGCGCAGGCTGACATAGCGGTTGCGGCCGATAATGACATGATCGTGCAGGGTGACCCCAAGCGGGGCCGCGGCCTTCTTGATCTCCTGGGTCACTGCGAGATCGGCCTTGGACGGCGTCGGGTCGCCAGAGGGATGATTGTGCACCAAGATCAGCGCTGAGGCTTGCAGTTCGAGGGCCCGTTTAAGGACCTCCCTTGTATAGACCGGGATGTGGTCCACCGTCCCGCGCTGGTGGCGCTCATGCTTGATCAGGATGTTTTTGCGATCGAGAAACAGGATGTGAAATTCTTCAACCTTGCCGTGCGCGACCTGAGCGCTGCAATAGTCGATCAACTGCTGCCAGGAATTGACGACCGGCCGCTCCTCTATTTCGGCCCGCATCAGTCGCAACGCCGCCTCGCGAACCGATTTGACCGCAGCGATACCCGCAAGCCCGAGCCCGACTTTGTCCAGCGCATCGGGGTCGGCGCTCATCACCGCGGCAAAACCGCCAAAATGGCGGAGCAATTCTTTAGCCAAAGGCTTTACGTCGCCGCGCGGATTGCTGACGAACAAGATGACTTCAAGCAATTCGTAATCTGGCAGATTCTCCGCCCCGGCCGCAATCAGCCGCCGGCGCAGCCTTTCGCGGTGGCCGGCGTAATGCGGCGTCTCGTCTCCGGCTTCACCGAGCTGTTTCGGCTTGCGCCGACGGGGCGTCGAAATCATCACCCGGGCTCCGCGCCATGGCGCGCGCGCAGTCGAGCGAGTGCGGCGCCGGCCATGCGCGCCGGCTCATCGGTATCGAACGCGCTGACAAAGGCGTCGATGCCGCGAGCAATCCCGATCTCGACCGGCAATTCCTCCCAATCGAGGATCAGCGATTTTTGCAACCGGATCGCATATGGACCAGCGGCGAGAATCGGCCGGGCAAGTTGCTCGACAGCGGCGTCGAGGGCTTCCGCCGGCGCGACGATGTCGACAAGTCCCCAGGCGAGCGCGACGGCGGCATCGATGGTCTCGCCGGTCAACATGAGGCGGCGGGCGCGGCCGGTGCCGACGAGCCTCGGCAGTAAGGCCGCTTCCACCACCGAGGGGATGCCGATCGCGACTTCCGGCATGCCAAAGACGGCGTTTTCGCTGGCGACGCGCAGATCGCAGGCGGCAGCGAGTTCAAGCCCGGCGCCCAACGCGTAGCCGTCGATGCGGGCGATGACCGGCACCGGTAGATGACGAAAGGCGGCGCAGCAACGGTGGACCAGTGTGATAAAACGCCGTGCCGTTGCGTGATCGAGGGTGGCGATTTCGGTAATATCCGCGCCCCCGACAAAGGCGCGGCCGCCGGCGCCCATGAGGATCGCCAACCGCAAGTCGGGATCGGCGGCGACGGCGGCCATTGTCGCTATGATGTCTTCCATCAGCGCGGAATTGAGGCTGTTGAGCTTGGCGGCATTGTCGATGGTAAGCCGGACAAGGCGCCCGCCCTCGGGCCGCTCTTCGTGTTCCACCCGAAACAGGTTGGCGGCGATCGTCATCTTGGAGATCCCGTAGAACGGACCCGGTTCAGCCCGATGCGGGCGAGCGAACAGGATCCGCACTCCTCAATATTTGCAACCTTTGCACGAGGACTTATTCTCCCGCCTCTTGATCGCTCCGGCCGGACTGATACGCGCGCGCCGCGCCAAAGCCAATGGCGCTTTCGCGGCGGCTCGCGCATACTGACGGACGGTTGTCGAAGGAGGCGAGTGGTGGACACGATCGAAAGCCCCGAACAGTTGCGCGAACTTTACGGCGAGCCAAGCGAGCGCGCAGTTAAAAAACAGCTGGCCCGGTTTGACAGGCACTGCCGCAATTTCATCGCGCTCTCACCGTTTCTGGTGATCGCGTCCTCCGACCCGTCAGGGCGCTGCGATGCCTCGCCGAAGGGCGATACGCCCGGATTTGTGCGCGTCCTCGACGATACGACCCTGCTGATCCCCGACCGGCTCGGCAACAATCGTATCGATACGCTCGGCAATCTGCTGGCATGCCCCGGAGTCGGACTGATCTTTTTTGTGCCGGGTATCAACGAGACCTTGCGCGTCAACGGCCGTGCTCGGGTGACGACCGACCCGAATCTGCTTGAACCGCTCGCGGTCAACGGCAAAGTGCCGCGCAGCGCCATCGTGGTCGCGGCTGAGGAAATCTATTTCCACTGCGGCAAGGCGTTGATCCGCTCTGATCTGTGGAACCCGGAGAAGCATGTTGTACGCGGCGTTTTTCCGCCTTTGGGTCGCGTCATCGCAGAGCAGGTGGGTGGCATGGATCCGGACGAAGCCGAACGCCAGACCACCGAAAGCTACCGAACGCGCCTTTACTAACTGGTACGGCCAAGACCTTACACCCTGGAGGAGAAAGAATCTCCTGCAACTAACCTAGCCTGCCAAAGCTACATCAACGTAAAATGTTTACTGAAGAGGCGTCTGCAGAACTGGCAACCTGTATCATTGGTTGTCAGTAATCTCCGATGACAATCACCTTGCGTTTGTACACCGACGCCACCGTTGCGAATGCGCGGAAAATTGGGGTAAACGTGCAATTATTAGCGCAATTGGCGTTTCCTGTAAACACGACGGCTATCCCGTGTGCTGATTGATTTACCAAAGTTTACCGAAAATCGGCTGGTAGGGTGATTATACCGCAATACATGGAGAGCACTGCGAAACTGCTCTGCGTCGAGGTTGATGTCTATGGCGGCGCAGACCGGGCAGAGTTGAATAGGAGCTTGCGGTGCAAAAACATAGCGAAACAGCCGATCGGCCCGGGATGCGCCGTCTCGCCCGCGGCATTGGCGCAGTCTTGGTCTCGGCCATGCTCGGCGCCTCCGCTCCCGCGCTCGCTGCCCATGGCGGCGGCGGTTTTCATGGCGGCTTCCATGCTGGCGGTTTCCACGGTGGCGGTTTCCACGCGGGCGGTTTTCATGGCGGGTCATTGGGTGTCGCCGGTTTTCACGGTGACCACTTTCACGGCGGCGGCTTCCATCACCACGCATTTTATGGTGACCGAGATCACGGCGGGTGGGGTTACGGCTTCTATCCCGGGTTCGGCATTGGATTAGCGTTTGGCTTGGATTATCCCTGGGATGGGTATTACTACCCGCCTTACGATGGATATTACGGCACCGATACGCCATATGCCGGGTATTATGGGAATGCCACCCCTTATAACGGATACTATGGGACTGCATCCCCTTATGCTGGGACGACGAATTGGTATTACTGCTCTAATCCAGCAGGCTATTATCCTTACGTGACCCAGTGCTACGGCACCTGGCAGGCAGTTCCCGCAAGCTAGACCTCAATAGGCCGGCGCCGTGCCGCATCCATGCGGCATTGGCTTGCCGTTCGTGGCCGATACCTCTGGCTGCACTGATTTTCGCTGCCATTTGGTTAAGCGGCAATTTTTTGGGAAAAGCCGCTTGCGCAGCGAGCGGATGAGCGTATTTATCGGGCTCTCGACGCACTCGCACGTGCCTATGGCCCATGGTGGTTATGCAACGACGTAACGCGTCCTTTTTGGTCCGACCGAAGGGTCGGTCCCGAGAGGGAGGTCGATATGGTTGCTATCCGACTGAGGGGCGTGGTGCCCTGTCCCGACGCGAACCTGCGCGGCACGCGTCTTAGAGGACGGGGCAGCCGGGTCATTGACCCGAGTAGTTTAAGCTAAGCACCACAATCAACGCACCGGATCCAAGAGGCCGGTGCCCGTATCTGGTTTGGTTCTGCCAGGTCAGAGCCCGAAGACGGCTGCCCGTGCTCCAAGGCAACGCTCATCGGGCTGTGGGCCGGCGCACCTGCTTTGCTGAGGCCGCTTTGCGGGAAGGATGACCCCCAGGAATGAATAAGAGGATCGCGCGCTTCCTCACCGACAATTCGCCCGAAACACCGTGTCTCGTCGTTGATCTCGACGTGATCGCCGAGGCCTATGCCTCGTTATGCCGGCATTTGCCGCTGGCACGAGTCTACTACGCAGTCAAAGCCAATCCGGCCCCCGCTATCGTTGCAATGCTCGAGTGCAAAGGCGCCAATTTCGATGTCGCGAGCCGCGGCGAAATCGAGCTGTGCCTACAAAACGGGGTGACCGCAGAACGGCTGTCCTTTGGGAACACGATAAAAAAGGAAAAGGACATTTCTTTCGCCTATGAGGCTGGGCTGCGGTTATTCGCATTCGACAGCCAGCATGAACTCGAGAAGCTGGCGCGATCGGCGCCCGGAGCACAGGTGTTCTGCCGGATTCTTGTCGATTGCCAGGGCGCCGAGTGGCCGCTGTCGCGTAAATTCGGCTGCGCCCCAGGAATGGCGATCGACCTGCTGCGCCGGGCGCGCGAGCTGGGCCTCGATCCTTATGGCGTGTCGTTTCATGTCGGCTCGCAACAGACCGATCTTGGCCAATGGGATGGTGCTGTCGGAGCAGCGGCACGGATGTTCTCGCTGCTCGCCGAGGCTGATATCGATCTGCGCATGGTCAATATCGGGGGCGGCTTTCCGGCGCATTATTCGGCCGAGGTCCCTGCGATCGAGCGCTATGCGCAAGCTGTCATGGCCGCGATAACCCGGCATTTCGGCAACCATTTGCCCGAGATCATTGTCGAGCCGGGCCGCTCCTTGGTTGGCGATGCCGGAGTCATCCAGAGCGAGGTTGTGCTGATCTCACAGAAAGGCTGTGACGACGACCGGCGCTGGGTCTATCTCGATGTCGGCAAATTCAACGGCCTCGCCGAAACCATGGACGAGAGCATCAAGTACCGTATCGCTACACCCGGCCGCGGCGGGCGCTGCGGACCGGTCATTCTCGCCGGGCCGACCTGCGACAGCGCCGACATCCTTTACGAGAAAGCGGATTACCGGCTGCCGCTCGGGCTCCAAGTCGGCGACAAGGTCGAGATCCTGGCGGCCGGCGCCTACACTGCGAGCTATGCCTCGATCGGCTTCAACGGTTTTGCCCCGATCCGCACCTACTGCATCTGAGCGAGCGCCGGCGCCCCAGCGTCTGCCACCTCGGCCGCAAGCTTTCGGAACATCGCGTCGGCGACGCCGTGATAGTCGCGTGCCGTGACGACAAACGCTCCTGGCCCGCCGAGCACATTGTGGCGATAATAGTCTGCGAGCCAAGGGGGGTCAGGGGATATTGCGAGTCCGTTGATCGTGATGCCGCCGCTGACAAGCCGATCCCGCACCAGCCGCGGCGGCTCGCCAAGGTTGGCTATGCCATCGCCGGAGATGTCGATAACGCGGCGCGCCGCCGGTTGCGGCAGATGATCGAATTGCGCCGCCGATGCGGCGAGGGCCGGGCCAATCGCCGTCAAACCGCGCGAACTGCGGGTCGTCGCATGGACAGCGGCGGCAAATCGGGCAGCGCTGCGCCGGTCGAGAATTTCGGTCCAACCAACCGTGACCACGATCTTGTCGGGATCCGACCATTCGAGAACCAGTGCTTCGATGCCGCCAGCCGTGGTGGCAACCGCCTCGGTCAGCCGCGGATCGCTGAACGCGGCTGCGATGCCGTCGCGCTGTAGAATATAGGAATCGGCGGTTACGCTGCCGGAGACGTCGATCGCCATCACAACAGCCAGCGCCGCCGCATGCGCCGTAGCGCAGCCGAGCCACCCGGCTGCGGCGAGCACGTAGAGATAACGCATCGCAAATCGTCTCCGGCACCTGGGTGCCAATCGCGGTCGAGCCACCCTCGCGCACCCTACTATGGGCGCCGCCGCGGCGCTATAAGCTCCACCCGGAGCAGATTGGGGGAGCCCAGATGAAAAGATTTTCGACCATCGCGGGAATGGCGCTCGCGATAATTGCATCCGGTGCTTTGGCGGCGACAAAACACCCGGCGGAAAAGGGGCCTCCGGCATGTGCCGCGCTGACCTTCCGCGCTGTCGCTGCCGGGGCCGGCGACGGTGATCAGCAAGCTGGGTTTTACCGATCGCGCTACGGCACTTTGGCATTGCACACCGATGTCAAAGGTGGGCAGCCAACCGACTATTTTGTGCTCGCCGATGGCAAGAAGCTCGGCGCCGCACCGGCAACACTGCCGGATTGGGCCGCGAATTGCGCTGCGGCAAAAGGGATGCCAAAGCCGACAACCGGTAACTCGCCCTGCACCGGTCAGCGCTTTCGGGTTGTCCTCGCGCATGATGCGAGCGAGCGGCTTGCGCTGCTTTACGCCTCCGAGGGGTCAACGTGGCATTACTGCAGCGCCGGGGCTTATTAACCAATGGTTTGTGGCAGCTTTGCAATTGCAGCACTGTTAGAATGCAATTGACGCATGTAAGTCCGCTGTCATAAATCTGTCCGTCGTCGATGCTGGACCGGGATTTACCTGTTCTGCAGCGCGCGTTGCGACGCCCTAGGGAGAGCGCCATGCTTGAGTTGCTGGAGCGGCAGACCAAGCTGACTGCCAATCAGTGGAAGATTGCCGGTGCGGCGACGCTTGGCGATATGCTCGATTTCTTCGACTTCTTCCTGATCAGCTTTGTGTTGGGATACGTCGTCAAGACATGGCACCTGAATTATGGGCAGTCGGCAGCGATCCTGCTCGCCTCGGGTGTCACGGCGCCGTTTGGCTCGCTGCTCTATGGTTGGATGGCCGATAAGGTGGGCCGACGCACGGCCCTTGTCACCGCGGTGTTGAACGTTTCCTTAGCGACCGGGGCGATGGCGCTGACGCCCGAGGGCAGCTGGATCTACCTGGTGGTTTGTCGGTTCTTTGTCGGATTCGCGGTGACCGGACTGTATTCGGTCGACATTACGCTGATGCAGGAATTCTCGCCTGCGCATAAGCGCGGGTGGTTTACCGGGATCACGACGACGATGCTGCCAGCAGGCTCGTTGCTGGCGGCGTTGCTGGGAGCCTATGCTGCCCCTTATATCGGCTGGCGCGGCATGGTCGCCGTGGGCTTGCTGCCGGCCTTACTCTGCCTCTACATCCGCGCCTTTGTTCCGGAATCGCCGCATTGGCTGTTGCGCCAGGGCCGCCTCGAAGAAGCGCGGCGCTCGCTGGCCTGGGCGCTGCAGATGGATCCAGCCCGGATCACCTTGCCGGCCGTGCTCCCGCCCATCGAAAAGACGCGATGGCTGGAAATCTTCAAATATCCGCGCAGCGTCGTTGCCGGCTGCCTGACCGGATTGACCCAAACCGGCGGTGTAGCACTCGCCCTGTGGCTGGTAACGCTGTTGATCATGGTTTTAAAAATCTCGGCGGCCGAAGCCTCGCAGCTGGTCATCTGGATTAGCATCTCGGCGATCGCCGGGCGGTTTTTCTGCTCATGGATTTCAGACGCGTGGGGGCGCCGCGCCTCGGGTATCTTTAGCTGCGTGACCGGAGCGTTGTTCATGTCGCTGGCGGGTTATCTGCACAGCTACTTCATCGGCGGCGTCTCGGTGTTCTTCCTGATGATCCTGATCCAGAATTTCTTCGGCAGCGGCAATTATTCGATCGTCGGCCCTTATATGGGAGAGATGTGGCCCGCTCGGTTGCGCGGTAGCGGGATGGGCTTTGTTTATGGCGTCGGCAATCTCGGCAAGTTCATTGGCCCTGCTGGCTTGGCGCTGATCGCCGGTTCGTCAAACTTGGTCAATCCCAAAGCGACAATCGACGCGCTGATCCCCGGGTTCAATTATTTCGCCTTTTGGTACATCTTGGGGGCATTGGCGTTCTGGCTGATCGGTATGGAGACGGGCGGCCGCACGATCGACCAAATCGAAGTCGAGCTCGATAAACCCCGCGCGTCTTCGCGGCGCGCACCCGCCCTTTGACCTTGCGCTAGCTAACGTTTTTCTGAGGGGGGCAGTCGGCCACTGTGCCGACGGCAGATGGCAAGGTCGCGCCACAGGTCGCTGGCGTGCGGCGTAAACGGCATCGCCCTCTATAGATACACAGAGCACCAGCCCCGCTGCATGTCATTGACGGCGGCCCAGGTTTTCGGCCAAACCTGTTGTGCGGACTCGGCGGGTGTGACCCGCGGGACCGTTTTTGGCAGCATGGGAGGGGCCGCGTGGGCGTAGCGGCAATGTCAGAAACTCCGCCCCATATGCTTCCCCACGCACCCCAGAAATTGCCTATCGGCGGGTACATCGCGCTACTGCTTCTGTTAGGGCTATGTGCCTTTACCGGATATCTACTCGGTTCGTCGGCGACCACGCCAATTTAGCGAATTGCCACAGACCGTTCCAAGACGCTGCCGATTCAAAGCATGAAGCCAACCATTAGAGACGCAACACCCCAGAGAAGTCTCTCCCCTGATCAGACAGAAATAGACCGTGATCTCGCCAATTACACTGAATGGCTGGTTTTCGCTACCTTCGTCCTCGGCGTCATTGGTCTAGCGCAGGCAATCGTTCTGTATAAAAGCGTGTATGTTGCTGACAAAACTGCCACTGCAGCGCACCGTGCAAACCTGTTGACTGCCGAGATATTTAATGCCCAGCGCCACCCATTTCTGGAGGTCATAATCGAAAAGAGTCCAAACTATGATTTTGAATGGGCCGAGATGCAAGGAAAAACTCGGGTGAAAATAATTATCAAAAATCATGGGCTAACTCCTGCCAGGGTGGTGAGGGAGGATATCTTAATGCTCTCTCCTAGCCATTCCCACCCCAGAAGTTTGATCAAAGCGATGGCTGACTTGATTTCGGATGACGTTAAAAACATTGTTCAAGAGGATATGACGTGGGGAATTATATTTCCTCAAGTCAATGATTGGTGGCACTTTCAGGAACTTCAGATAGATGTAAGCGGTATTTCTACCGACGGATGGGTATCTCTCAATATACTCAGTTGCCTTTGGTATGAGTCAATGGGCGGCCGCGGGCCTATTTACGAGACTGCTCGGAGCTGGCGTATGATCCAAAGGGCAGATAGAATAACAGATCGTTTCACCATAGGGCGAAATGTGGCGAACACGACATTGGATATCATCCAAAATCGACAGCCTTGTTCTGAGAGGGAGGTGCCAGAGAAAGAGATTCACCGTCTTTAATCATTTCGATTTCGATATGTATAATCGGTTTCGTGAGGCATACCCTGCCTCCTTCTCGTTCTCCGCCCCGGTGATAGCAACTACGTTGCTGGGGTGCGGGGATCTTCGTGGGCAGTGTGCCACCCACGATCCGCATGGCGCCAAGGTCGAGTTCGATTTTGACAAGAACGAGCCGGCCCCCAATCGAATTTGGCGGTGCCGTTGCCGCGTCCGTTTCGGCGTTCGCGCACCTGTGTCCCGGTTCCCTGCGAGAGATCCCGAATTGACGGCATTCTCGGCTGGTCGCGCGGGATCGGCGGCTGATGCGATCCTTCGAAAATGGACAAGGTCGGTGATTGGGGAGTAGCCTCGACTCCGATCAAATTTTGGGAATGGGAGGGACGAGATGGCCGGGCTCGATACCGTGCTGGAAACGACCCAGGAGCAACGGCCGGCGACCGGGTTCGTCTTTACCGAAGGACCGCTGTGGCACCCCGATGACTTTTATTATTTCGCCGATGTGCGCGCGAGCATGTTTTATCGGTTGCGACTCGGCCAACCGCCGGAAACCGTGCGCAGCAACACCGGCGAAGGAAACGGCACGACCTTTGACCTGCAGGGGCGGCTCGTGATCTGCGAGGGTGGCAATCGCCGCGTCACCCGCTGGTCCGACGACCGGCACAGCGAAGTCTTGATGGACCGCTACGAGGGCAAACGGATCAATCGCCCAAACGATGTGGTCTGCAAATCGGACGGCAGCATCTGGTTTACCGACCCGGGGTTGCGCGTGCCGCTTGCCGACAAGGAGTTGGCTCATTCCGGGGTCTATGCCGTCAACCCGAACGGCACGAGCCGTCTTGTCGCCGAGTTCGAGTATCCAAACGGGCTCGCTTTTTCACCGGATGAGCGCGTGCTCTACGTCGCCAATACCCGATATGCCCAATACATCCACGCGATCGATCTCGACAGCGCCGGCAATATGGTGAAGCGACGGATCTTTGCCGATATGTCGTCGGAGGAGACCGATGGCGTGCCTGATGGCATGAAGGTCGACCAGCAGGGTCATGTCTATTGCACCGGCCCCGGCGGCACCTGGGTGTTCGCACCTGACGGTTCGCGGCTCGGCATTATCCGGACACCTGAGATCCCGGCGAACCTCGCCTTTGGCGGGCTTGACCTGAAGACGATCTTTTTTACCGCAAGGACCTCGGTTTACACCCTGCGCGCCAAGATCCCCGGGCAACCCCATCCGTGGTATCGGCTGCGGCACTGAAGGGTGCACGCACAAGATGAGCACGGCCGAAGCTGCAACGATACTGCGGGAACAATCTGCACGAGGTCGCGCTGAGGCCTTCTGCCGGCGCTACGGATTGCGGTTGCCGATCCTGCAGGCGCCAATGGCCGGCGCCTGCCCGGCGAGCCTTGCTGTCGCGGTTGCCAACGCCGGTGGCATGGGTGGCATGGGCGCGTTGATGACCGACCCGCAGGGAATCACCGATTGGGCTTCCGAATTCCGCGACCAAAGCAACGGATCGTTCCAGCTGAACTTGTGGATTCCCGATCCGCCGCCCCGGCGTGACCCCCAAAACGAAGCACGGCTGCGCGAATTTCTCGGCCAGTGGGGTCCGGCGGTCGCGCCCACCGCCGGTGACACCGCACCCATTGACTTTTCGTCTCAGTGTGAGGCTTTGCTGTCAGCGGCACCGCCGGTTGTGTCCTCGATCATGGGGTTGTTTCCGCCTTCGTTCGTGGCTGCGCTGAAGGCGCGCGGGATCTGCTGGTTCGCTTGCGCGACGACACTTGCCGAGGCACGCGAGGCGGAGGCGGCGGGCGCCGATGCGATTGTCGCGCAAGGCAGTGAGGCGGGTGGTCATCGCGGCGCTTTCGACCAAGCAGCCGCCGAGCGGCAAAGCATCGGTCTATTCGCGCTGTTGCCGCGGCTCGCCGATAAATTGTCTCTACCGATTGTCGCGGCGGGAGGTATCGGCGATGGCCGAGGGGTCGCGGCGGCGCTGACTTTGGGCGCCAGCGCGGTGCAGATTGGGACCGCACTGCTGCGCTCTCCAGAGGCCGAGACGAACCCCGCCTGGGCCGACGCCCTCGCCGAGCTCGAGCCCGAGGTGACGATGCCGACGCGCGCCTTCAGCGGGCGATTGGGCCGGTCCGTCGCGACCGATTATGTTCGTGCGGCTGCGGCTGCAGAGGCACCCCTGCCAGCGCCGTATCCGGTGCAACGGGCGCTGACCGCGGCAATGCGGGAGGCGGGGCAGCGCGCCGGCGATGTACATAGGATGCAGGCTTGGGCCGGCCAGGCCGCGGCGCTGGCGCGCGCCGAACCTGCCGGCGAAATCGTCAGACGGTTGTGGGACGAGGCGCAAGCCTTGTTGCCCTAGGTAAGGAGGCCACGATGAAAGTCGGTATTGCGCTGAACATTCTGTCGGAACCGGGCCGCCCGGATGTCGCGGTCGTTTCCGACCATCTGGCGATGGGCGATCTCGCCGAACCGCTCGGTTTCGACTCGCTATTCGCGCTCGAGCATCACTTTACCGGCTACGCAATGTCGCCGGCCCCGCTCGAGCTCTTGGCCTATTTCGCCGGCCGCACCAAGCGGATCACATTCGGAACAGCGGTTATCGTGTTGCCGTGGCACGACCCGATCCGCATCGCTGAGGGGATTGCCCTTCTCGACATCCTATCGGGCGGGCGCTGCCTGTTCGGATTTGGCCGCGGGGCGGCAAGCGTCGAATATGAGGGCTTCCGCATCCCGATGGGCGAAGCGCGCCCGCGCTTTGCCGAAGCGGCACAGCTGATCCGCAAGGCGCTGTCCGAGCCCGAATTCGAATGGCATGGCGAATTCTTCCAGATCCCGCGCACCTCGATCCGGCCACGCCCGATCTCACATCCCGAACAGCGCTTTTACGCCTCTTCGGTCAGTCCGGAATCGGCCGAGATCATGGCCAAGCTCGGTTTTGGCATTTTGGTCGTCATGCAAAACGAGTGGCCCAAGGCCGCCGAAAACATTGTCAATTACCGCGAGATCGCGCTCAGCGTCGGCCACAATCCGCCGCCACCGATCATTCTGACCAATGTCTCCTGCGCCGAAAGCCGCGCCGAGGCGCACGAGCGGGCGATGATCTGGCTCGGCAAGAAATGGGAATCGATCGACAACCACTATCATTTCTCCGACGGGCATCTCGCCACCGTCAAAGGCTACGAGACCTATGGCAAGATGGCGAAGACTTATGCTCGCCTGCAGAGCGAGGAGGAGCGGGTCAGGGCGACCGAATTCTATGTCAAGATCCAGATCGTCGGCACACCCGATGACTGCATCCAGCAGATCGCGGAATTGCAGCGAGTGACCGGGACGGATCATCTCGTCACCGAGTTTTCGTTTGGCGGCATCCCCCATGCCGAAGCCGACAAGAACATGCGGCTGTTTGCGAGCCGCGTTCTGCCAGTTTTGCAGCGGGATGCGGCCTTCGCAACCCCGCCGGCGCCGGTTTTGCCGCAGGCGCCAGCCTCTCCGGATCTGTTTGCCCCGGCCTAACGCCTCAGCGGGGTGGTTGAGCAGCAATGACGTGAGAGTGAAAGAGCATCATCGGAACCTGACGCGCGAAGCGAAGTTAGCGTCACGTGCGCAGCATGCGCGAAGTGATGGAGTATGGGATGAGAACGCTAATCCTCGCCACGGTTTCGGCGATTGCCCTCGGCATCGCTGGCGCCGGTCCGCTTTATGCTCAGAATACGAATAACTCCCCTGCGCCTCTGAACGCCAACAACAGCCCGGTCGGCGCCCCACCGCCGTCTGCGGCGCCGCCTGCCGCCGCTGCACCGGCCCAGCCGACGATGCCGGAGGAGAATGCCAACACGAATGCGAACACCAACACCGAGCAAATGCCGCCGGCAATGGGTGGCAATGAACAAGCCAATCAATACTCGCAGCAAGAATCGCGTTCGGCTGGCGAGTGGAGCGGCCGGTTGTCGCGCGACGAGATCAAGCAGATTCAGAGTAATCTCAAACAAGATGGGCTTTATCGCGGAAATGTCGACGGGATCGACGGGCCCGAGACGCACCAGGCGCTGCGCGCGTACCAGCAGCAGAACGGCTTAAGTGTAACGGGGCGGCCGGACCAGCAGACCGTTGCCAGCTTGCTCGGAACCGGGAACGCCACCGGGTCGAGCACACCGCCCAATAACTCGACCAATAACTCGAATAGCATGAACATGCCGCCATCGAGCAATGCTGGGTCGAACGGAGCCGGTAATGGCTCGTCTCCTAACAACAATCAGCCATAATTGGTTAAGATGAGCCAGGGCCCCGCCGTCCGGGCGGGGCTTTTTGTACTTGGACAAGGCTCTATAACCCAACCTATTCCGGAGCCGATTGGGCGCCGATCTTGCGTTTTTAATGCGCCTTGAAAGCTCTCTCGCAATCGCGACCTGCTGGCAGCCGACCCTCAAAGCTCTGACCCCAATGGCCCACTGAGAGTACAATGAGTGGTGGTTCGAGGATGTCTGGCTCGATCGATCAGGCAGGAGGAACGTTAATGAGCGAATTGGCAGCGGAGAACCTTGTCCTTTATTCGTGCGAGGACCGGGTCGCACAGCTGACCCTCAATCGGCCCGAAAAGCTCAACGCATTCAACGACGATCTGGTGCGCCAGTTGGCCGATGCGCTGCGCCGCTTCGATCTCGATCCGCAGGCAGAGGTGGCAATTATTTGCGGGGCTGGCCGCGCCTTTTCGAGCGGCGCCGACGTGCAACAGCGCCAATTGCGGCGGCGCGAGGAATTTCTGCAGCATGGCGGGCCGCAAGGTTGGGGCGCCAATTCTGCCGATCTTCTGACCCGCTCGGTGAATTGGAAACCGGTCATTGCCGCACCGCACGGCTATGCTATGGGGCTTGCACTCGGCATCGTGCTCGAATGCGACCTGATTGTCGCCGAAGCCGGGACCAAGTTCCAGATTACCGAAACCTCGCGCGGGCTTGGCGGCTCAAAATACTGGGCATTGCTTAATTTTCGCGGCGCTGCAGCGTTTGCCGCCGAAGTGGCATTGACCGGGCGCTTTTTTACAGCCGAAGAGGCGCTCGCCGCTGGCGTCGTCAATCGCGTGGCGCCAACGGGTCGGCACCTCGAAACGGCACGCGAGCTTGCGGCTGAGGTCGCCAAGAATCCGCCGCTCTCAGTGCGCGCGACGGTGCGGACCCGGCGCTGGTATATGGATCAGATCGGGCGCGAAGTGGCAATGCAGACGGCGCCCTTAAAGCTTTATCTGACCGAGGATTTCCACGAAGCCGCCCGCGCTTTTGCCGAAAAGCGTAAACCCGGTCCATTCAAAGGACGCTGATTAGCTCAAAAACCAAGCCGCCTTCGGCGCAGTTTGCTTTGATTTTGAATCAATGTTGACTCAGCCCGCCTGACGAGGCGATAAGACCGCTCAGGACGATCCGAGCGCCTTGCCAATTAACGGAAGAGCCGATGATTACGGCAAGTTATGTGCGAACCATGGCTGCTTACAATGCCGAAATGAACCGACGCCTGTACAGTGCGGCGGCGCGGCTATCGGACAGCGAGCGACGGATGCCACGCGGGGCGTTTTGGGGCTCGATCCACGGCACCCTCGCCCACATTTTGTGGGGCGATCGGCAATGGATGTCGAGGTTCGATAATTGGCCAAAGCCAACCACCGCGATCAAAGACAGCGCCCAAATGATCGACGACTTCGCCACCCTGGCGCGCGAGCGCGAAACAGCCGATGGCGATATTGTCTTGTGGGCCAGAAAAGTCGACGATGATTGGCTCGCTGAAGACCTGGTCTGGTTCAGCGGCGCCGCGAACCGCGAGATGCGTGCGCCCAAGGGCCTGTTGGTGTCGCATTTCTTCAATCACCAGACCCATCATCGCGGCCAGGCCCATGCGATGCTGACCGCAGCCGGTCAGGAGACCGGCGACACCGACCTGTTTTTGCTGGTCCCGCAAATCGTCGAGTGAACCCTCTGCGGCAGCTCCCGTTGCCGCAGCAATAGTGGCGATCTTGCCGCTCGTGATCGGGATTCCGCGGCGATTCTCGCCGTAGCCGCATTACCTTGGTTAACCGGATCAATCCCGGCTGGCACCGATATGGGCAATCGCCTCAATTTCGACTTTGAGCGACGGATCGGCTAAAGCCGCCACCTGCACCAAAGTCGAGGTCGGGAAGTTACCGGCGAAGAACTCGCGCCGCGCCTGCCACACCTTTTCGCGTTGACTGATATCGGTAACAAAGATCGTTACCTTGATGACATCGGCCATAGTGCCGCCGGCGGCCTCGACCAGGTGGCGGATCTTGGTAAAAATTGCCCTGGCTTGGGCATATTCGTCGCCGATATCGGCACTGCCGCGTGCGGTCATCCCGGCGATATAGGCAATCTCCCCGACCACCAGGCAATTCGACCAGGTACCGGGCTGCGGCTCGGGCACAGCGGGGCTACTCGCGCGGATAATCTTGCTCATAGGCTCGGCTCGACATTGCTGAAAGATCAGGTTACCGGCTGATGCTATGCAGCGGAAGGGCGAATACGGCATCTTCTCTTCGGGTCAGCACGATTTGCGCTGCTGATCGAGGCCTTGCGGTATCGCGCCGGCGGCCAGTGAGCACCCGAACCTCGATTCGCATTTCGCCCGCATGATGGCGCGTCCCGCCGTGCAAAAGACGATCGAGATCGAAAGCAAGATCGGCGAGGACTGCCCTCGAAGCGTGGTCGTAGTGCGGTGCCAGCGGCCGCAAATTCGGCGAATCCCCAACGCGGTATAAAGCTCTCCGGTTGACACAACGAGTAACCCTAACGGAGTATAGCCTTAACTATATTAACCTTCCTTGCTGGAGGACCGAGTCATGGGGGGAACCGGCCATGGCTGACCCGGAGCAGGATACGGCCGAAGAGGCTGGCGGCGCCTTCGAAGGTGCGGCCGAAGCCGAGCGTCCGGCAGCGAAAGCGTCATCCGAGGCCGGGAAGGCCGACGACGATCTCGGCAGGTCACGCGACGCGCTGGTTGAGGCTGCGGGCTAAGCATCTATCAGTTTAGCAGGCATCCCCAGAGCTTTGGGAG
>JAFAOB010000490.1 GCA_019238055.1 Alphaproteobacteria bacterium | reverse complement strand
GCATGTGGAGCGTTTGCGCAACCGTCAGATCAAGAATTTCCTGACGTTGACATTGCTGGCTATCGGCACCCCGATGCTGCTGATGGGCGACGAGGTCCGGCGCACCCAGAACGGAAACAATAACGCTTTTTGCCAGAACAACGAAACTTCCTGGTTCGACTGGGATTTGCTCGAAAGGCACGCGGATATTCACCGATTTGTTCAAGAGCTGATCGCTTTGCGGATGAATCGTGATCTGCCAGTTCAGCGACTCGACATGACATTGAACGAACTTTTGCTGCGTCAGCCTGTCCATTGGCACGGCGTCAGGTTGGATTCGCCCGATTGGAGCAATGAATCGCACACGATGGCTGGTACGGTCCGTCTGCTCGGCTATCCTCTGTGGTTGCATATCATCATCAACGCCTACTGGGAAACGCTCGATTTCCAACTGCCGCAGTTGGACGACCGGCTGGGAGGGTGGCGATGCTGCGTCGACACTTATCTCGATCCACCCCACGACATCTGCGGGTGGGCCGAGGCCGAAGCCATCAACGGGCCGACCTACTGGGTTCAGTCGCGCTCTGTCGTCCTTTTACTTGCTTGTGCAGGCAGCAATGGCGATCCCTGGACCTGTTGACAGCATAACCCCAATGTCTCCGCAATTGGATCAGTACTATCGGCATGATCAGCCTGTCGCACGTGAAATCATATTGGGCGGCTTTACACGCCGAGCTCGAAGCCGCCGAAGTCCTATTCCGAAACTACGGAACCTATAAACCCGAGGAGTGGTCAAGGCGACATACACTCCAGCATGAACGATTAGAGAATTTATTAAGGAGAGAGCGCCACATGTTACTGCAAAGAGCCCTGACGGCTGGACTTGCGCTCCTGATTGCGGCTAGTTTCGCCGGGTTCTCCCCCGTCTTCGTCTCCATGGCTCGATCCGAGGAGAGCGCGCAACAAACGGCGATTGGCCCTGCTGCGCTTGATGCGCTGGCGCGGATGGGAAAGACGCTTTCGGCAAAGCAGTTTTCGTACCGGGCCCGAACGTTACGATCTTATGTCGGATCAAACGGTGAGCTATTGCATATCGAGCATACGACGCAGACAATTTATCGTCGGCCTGATCATCTATTGGTTAATATGAGCGGCGACGACGGATCGATCGAGATCCTTTACGACGGGAAAAACTTGGTCCTATACGCGGTCGAGGCGAAGCAATACGTCAGCCTTCCGATGAAAGGAGATATCGAGACCGCGCTCAATACTCTCGAAGCGCGTACCGGAACCGATTATCCGCTGGCCGATCTGCTCGACGACAACCCGGAAAAGGCGGTGACCTCCGGGTTTACCTCAGGGGGCCAGGTCGGAACCGCGCTGATCGATGGGATCCGCTGCCGCCATTTTTTCTTTGAACAGGCGGCCGACGATTTGAATGTGGAACTCTGGCTCGAAGACAACGAGCGAGCGTTGCCGCGGCGGTTTGTTGTGACCTATCGTGAGCTGCCGGGTCGGCCGATTTTTGTCGCTGACCTTTCCGATTGGGACTTTTCGATCAACACGCCCGACAGTGCATTTGTCTTCCGGCCCCCAGCCGGCGTAACCCAGGTGAAGCCGAGTGGGCCCGCGGCGGCTCCAAAGTAGACAAGAGCGCGGCAATGCGACGGATATTCTTCATCTGCTTGACTTTGTTTTTGGTCATCGCCCTATCGTTGGACGCATCGGCGTTTCGGGGCGGCGGTGGCCGGGCCGGAGGATTCTCAGGCGGTGGCGCCCGGGCCGGAGGTTTCGGAGGCGGCGCCCGGGCCGGAGGTTTTGCTGGCGGCGGCGGGCTCTATCGCGGTGGCGGCGGCGTCGGCGGAATTCGTGGACCGGGCGGCGGAGGTGTGGCCCGCGGCCCGATGGGGGGCGGAGTAGCGCGCGGCCCCGCTGGCGGAGCCGCGGTGCGCGGCCCGATGGGTGGAGGTGCGGCGGTCGGTGCGGGTGGGGGTGCGGCCGTGCGCGGGCCGTCAGGTCGCGCTGCTGCTGTAGGTCCTGGCGGCGGTGCCGCAGTCCGGGGAGCTGCGGGTGGCGGGGTTGCTGTCGGGGCAGGGGGTAACGTCGCGGCGCGCGGACCCGCGGGCAATGTCGCGGTCGGCAACACCGCTAATGTGTACCGCGGTGGTTCTTATACGACCGTCTATGGCGGTGCTTATCCTTATTGGGGCTATGGCGCTGGAGCCGTCGCGGTGGGTGTGGCCGCCGGTGCGGTTGTCGGTGCGGCGGCAGCCGCACCGTATTACTACCCGCAACCCTATTACCCAGCGCATTGCTATCCGCCCTATCCATCCCCCTATCCCGAAGGCTGCCCTTATTAGTACGCTCTTGGTCGCGTCGGGAGTGCGGCGGGGAGCAGTTCGCACATTAGGATAACCGCTTCAGCCTCTGAGCAGCTGTATGAGCCTTTTACGGGAGCTGTACGAAGGAGAGAGTCGGCGCGCTATCCGGTTTCGGTACAGCCTCATGGCATTCGATTTGCTGACCATCATCTTCCTGGTGGTGACCTCTTTCGTCAAGGGAAGTCCCTTTCTCGTACTCGCCAATGCTGCCATTGGGCTTATGGTGCTTGCTGAATTTATTGCCCGCCTCTCGATAAGCCGCCGGCCGCTGCACGATGTTCTCCAACCACTTGGACTTGCTGATGTGGCGGTCATCATCTCGTTCCTGGCTCCGATCGGCGGAGGACAGGGCCTCGGCTTTCTGCGCGCGCTACGGGTTCTGCGGCTGTTCCGCTCGTACCGCATCGCAAGCCGGATGCGGCGCGACTTCCCGTTTGTGCGGCGCAACTACGGTACGATTGTCGCGGGCATAAATCTCTTTGTCTTCCTCTTCGGGATGACAGCGGTCGTTTACGAGACGCAGCACCGGCATAACCCTGAGATCGGTAACTATCTCGATGCGCTTTATTTCACGGTCGCGACACTCACGACGACCGGCTTCGGCGACATTACGCTGACCGGGACATCGGGCCGATTGCTTGCGATCGTGATGATGATCACCGGCGTCAGCTTGTTCGTGCGGATGGTGCAGGTGCTGTTTAGGCCTCGGAGGATGCACCACAGCTGCCCCTGCTGCGGGCTTTCCGAGCATGAGAGCGACGCTGTCTACTGCAAGCGTTGTGGCATGCTCCTCACCTCCGAAGCTGGGGTGGGACCTGATGATCCAACTTGCGCGAGCGGCTGCCGCTGAGTGGTGTCTTTTCAGACAACCGATCGCCTTTAGGCTGGATCTTCTGGGCTATTTATTGCAGTCGCTGGTCCGCACAACGCAGTTGCCGGCTTTACCTTTTTGGCAGTTGGTCAATGCCGCAAGCCGCGCCGTATCCTGGGTCTTGCGGGCGGCGGCGCCGATATATTTTCCGTCGTCGGTCGATGCCAGCGCGGCACATGCGGAGGTCGGTTTAACGACCAGCCGGCAGCCGCTCACCCCGCATTCGCTCAACGCCATTTCCGCGGCTTTTTTCGGTGTCGATTGGTTCCAAACCCAGCCGGTCTTACCGCTTTCTCGGTCCCAGGCGATCGCAGCATAGCCGGCGCGGGCGGAACCACCCGGCAGCAGCGCGTATCCGAGAGCGGCTAAAGCGACGGCGATCCATATCCGAGGGCTCATCAAATCGGTCTCCTCTAGCCTGACTTGGCCGATTGGTGGCAGGATTTTCGATTTTTCGTCCGGCAAGTAATTGAGCGGCAAGGAGCCGATCGGCGGAAATTGGCGAAAACGGCTGTAGTGAAGACCTAGGCCATTTTTCGGGTGGTGGCCGCGGGTATCCTG
>JAFAOB010000202.1 GCA_019238055.1 Alphaproteobacteria bacterium | reverse complement strand
TTTGGGCGGCGTCTTTCCCCGTGGCCGGACCGCCTCAATCAGCGGTTCCCATACCGCCCACGCCGCATCTGTGAAAACCTGATTGCCGTTTCCTTCCGTCATCCCCAGAAAATGGGAACAGTACTCAAGCTCTAACAGGCCTTAGTGGTCATCGTCGTGCGAAGGCACTAACGGGAAAGGAACTTTTGATCGAATTTGACTGGATAGAGCGCTACATCGAAGCACTCGTTCGCTTCACCTTTGGCGCGTGGCTTGCGATATCGGCCGAGAATCCCACGTGGCCCGAAAAACCCTCTCAGCCAGATCGGCGGCCGAGAAAAACGCTCCAAGGTCGACTCCGCCGATTGCCTCTATAAGAAGATCCTCCCCAACCCTGATCATCTCCTCCGTGATCTCTATATCGCAATCCTCCTGGTCGTTGTCGCATTCGCAATGCGATAAGTTATCTACGTCTGGCGTCATGGTACGTCAACCTGGTAACTCTCCTTGGCCAGCACTGGCGGCTCGCCTCGATTCCCTTGATTTAGGTCGTTGATCAACGCGAAACCCAATGGACCGTTCCGGATAAGCCTTATGGCTTTCCCGGGGCCACAGCACCGGTGCCGCTCAGCGCGACGACCAGCCCGCCGAGGGGACGCAATTCGATCCGGCCATCGATGATCTCGCCATCGCGATCGGGAAAATTGGAGACCAGCACCCGTCCCTGTAGCGGGTGCATAAAACCGAGCGACGCTGGTTCGTCGCCAAGATTAAGTGCGACCAAAATCCGTTCGCCGTCCAGCTCGCGGGTGTAAAGAAGCAGATCGTTTTCTGCGACGATCGGGCGATAGGCACCGCGGGTCAGCGCCGGATTCGCCCGGCGCACGGCAATCAGCCGGCGATAAAGGTGGTAAAACGAGGCGGGGTCACCGCGCGCGTTCTCGACATTTTCGCTGCGGAAGTCCTCAGCGAGCGGCAGCCACGGCTCCGCCGTCGAGAACCCGGCATAGGGGCTCGGATCCCATTGCATCGGCGTGCGCGCACCGTCGCGCCCGAGGCCGGGAACATTCTTCTCAAATGGGTCTTGAATCCGTTCCGGTGGGATCGGCACCTGAACCATGCCGATTTCGTCGCCGTAATAGATCGTCGGCGTGCCGCGCAAGGTCAGCAACAGCATGGCGGCAATTCGCGCCTGCCCGCGCCCGATCCGGGTCGCAACCCGCGGACAATCATGATTTCCCAACACCCAGTTCGGCCAGCCGCCGGGCGGCAATAGGCTCTCATACCGCTCGACCAGGCGGGCGATGGCGCGGGCCTGCCAATCGATCACCAGCAGACTGAAGTTGAACGGCAGATGGCAACCACGCAGATCGCGGCCGTAATAAGTGACGAGCTTTTCCAACGGAAGATAGATCTCGCCAATCAGCAAGCGCTCGCCGAACGCATCGACGACCCGGCGCATTTCCTCGATCGCGTCGTGCACTTCCGGCAGATCAGCGGTGTAAAGCGGGATCAGGCTCCGTTTTGGCGGCTGGCCTGGGCGATAATCGGGGTTGGGTGGGTTATCGCGAAATTGTGGGTCCTTCAGCAGATACCAGATCGCGTCAAGTCGGAACCCATCGACCCCGCGTTCAAGCCAAAACCGCATGACATCATAGATTGCGTCACGTACCTGCGGGTTGCGCCAGTTGAGGTCGGGTTGTTCGCGCAGAAATGTGTGGCAATAGTATTGCGCGGTCCTGCTGTCGAATTCCCAGGCGCTGCCACCAAATTCCGATAGCCAATTGTTGGGCGCCCCACCATCAGCCGCGGGATCCCGCCAGATGTACCAGTCACGCTTCGGATTGTCGCGCGATGAGCGGCTCTCGAGGAACCACGGATGCCGGTCGGAGGTGTGGTTCGGAACGAGGTCGAGCAGCAGTTTGAGGCCGCGGTCGTGGGTCGCTGCGAGCAACTCGTCAAAATCCTCGAGGCTGCCGAACGGCGGATCGATAGCGGTGTAATCGGAGATGTCGTAACCAAAATCGGCCATTGGCGAGGAGTAAATCGGCGACAACCAGATCGCGTCGACACCGAGTTCGACGAGGTAGTCGAGCCGGCGCAGGATGCCGCGCAGATCGCCGACCCCATCACCGTTCGAGTCCTGAAACGACCGCGGATAGATCTGGTAGATGATCGCGGACTGCCACCAGGGTCCGACAGCGGCTGGAGACATGCTCATTCGAGGGCTAAGCTGTTCCTATCAAGGGCACTGCAGGAGGCCAGCCAAGTTTGCGGGCTGCAATGCTCCGGGCAAATCTGGGCAACGTTGGGTGGTCGTTTGTCGTTCCACCTCTCAAATAAGTGCGAGTCGCTTCCAATTGGGCATTAGGCTTAAACTCCAAGTCGTGCTCCCTAAAGAACGACTCGAATCATGGAGCCGGCTTTGACCAAGCGATTCCGCCGATTTCAGGGGGGACCGATGCTCGAACATCAATGGACGGGCGGCGATCTGACGACCTTTGTCACCCATCTCGAATGCAGCCTGACCGGGGAGCATTATCCCGCCGATACGCTGCAGACTCTGTCCAAAGCCGGCCGGCCGCTTCTCGTGCGCTATGATCTCGACGGGGTGCGCCGCGCTTTCGACCGCGCCACGCTTGCGGCGCGGCCGCACAGTCTGTGGCGCTATCGCGAGCTGCTCCCGGTGCGCCGTGTTAACGATATCGTGTCGCTCGGCGAGATCATGACGCCGCTCGTCCCGTTGCCGCGCATCACCCCGGCAGAGGGAGAGCTGCTGGTCAAGGACGAGGGCCGATTGCCGACCGGATCGTTCAAGGCGCGCGGGCTTGTTCTCGCCGTGGCGATGGCCAAGGAGTTGGGGGTCGAAACCATGGCGATGCCGACCAACGGCAATGCCGGGGCGGCGATGGCAGCGTATTGCTCGCGCGCCGGGATCAAGGCTTTTGTTTTCTGCCCGGATGACACGCCGGCGGTGAACGTCCGCGAGATCGCGATGCAGGGCGCGGAGGTTTTTCTTGTCGATGGGCTGATCGATGATTGCGGCCGGCTCGTCGCCGAAGGCGAAAAGGCAATCGGCTGGTTCAATTGTTCGACCTTGCGCGAGCCCTATCGCATCGAAGGCAAAAAAACGATGGGGATCGAACTGGCCGAGCAGCTTGGCTGGGACATGCCCGACGTGATCTTTTACCCGACCGGCGGCGGCACCGGCATCATCGGGATGTGGAAGGCGTTCGACGAACTCGAAAAGATCGGCTGGATCGGGCCAAAGCGGCCGCGCATGGTCGTGGTTCAGGTGGCTGGCTGCGCGCCGATGGTCAAGGCCTGGGAAGACGGCGCCGAGCACGCGCCGCGCTGGCAGAATGCCCACACCTTTGCCGCCGGCATCCGGGTGCCGCAAGGGATCGGCGATTTCCTGATCCTGCGCGCGGTGCGCGAGAGCGGCGGCTTTGCGATTGCGGTCGACGACGACGCGATCGCGCGCGCGTGGGCCAAGGTCGCAAAGGCCGAAGGCTTGCTGCTCTGCCCCGAAGGGGCGGCGACCTACGCCGCCTACGAACAAGCGCTGGCCGACGGCCGGGTTCGGCCAAACGAGCGCGTCGTGCTGTTCAATTGCGCCAGCGGTCTCAAATACCCGATGCCCGAAGCCGGCACGCGGCTGAAGCTCGGCGGCGCAATCGACTGGGCGTCGCTGGTTTCGTCCGCGGCGAAAGGGGCGGACCGAACCGGCTAGTAGTCGGCATCTGACAAATGGCGCGCGTCGGCGACCCGATGGCGGGCGTCCGGTTCCGACCCGTTACGGTCGCTCGTGCTGTCCCACGGCTCCGGGGCGCTGATGCCCTGATCGGACCTTGCCGGCGCGGACGAGCAACGGCGAGGTCAGGTAGTGTATTCCTAACCGCCGCAATAAGCCTCGATACGATACCCCTCGGGGTCGACTGCGAAGGCAGCGTAGTAGTCGGCGCCATAGTCCACACGCAAGCCGGGTGGACCGTTGTCGGTGCCTCCGGCGCTGAGCGCCGCGACATGGAATCGATCGACGGCTACGCGGCTTGGCGCAGCGAAGCAGAAATGGAGGTTTGAATCCAGGTCGGCCGGCACCGGCCGCGCGGCCGTGCCGATCCAGAGCGCGATCTTGTCTCGCCCATATCCCAGCGCACCCGCATCCTCGCTGAGGCAGGCATAACCCTACAGTTGCATTCTTTGTTTCAGATGTGCGCGTTGTGCGGCGGCCTGATGGGCCCGTCGCCACGCCGACCAGGCGATGATATGAGCCGGCTCAATGCGCCGTTGCGCGAGCCGGGTGGCGATGCGGCGAATTTCTTG
>JAFAOB010000508.1 GCA_019238055.1 Alphaproteobacteria bacterium | reverse complement strand
ATGCGCCGGCAGATCGCGCTCGCGCAGACTGGCTTTGCCGCTCGCCGCCAGAACCGCGCGCACCATGCTCAGCGGAAAGGTCTTGGTGATCACCCCCAGGCTAATGTAATCGGTGATCCGCGCCCCCGCCGGAAGGGTTGCAACCGTTCGCGCCATCGCCACTCTCCTCCAAACTGGCGACAGCGTAGCATCGTGAGGCACTTAAGTGTACAGTATTGCCGCTAAAATGGATTTACCGCAAATGGCTCGGTGATCCAGTCGCCTGGAGCTGACGGCAACGGACTAACCTTGCGGGTTTTTCCGACGGTACGGCAGAAATCTATGGACCGGCGTTGGTGCTAACGAAGCCCCAAGGCGCGGAACTCGCTGTTCAGCGAGCGATATGACAGATAGCCGTAAAGGCAGGCAAATACGGTGATCGCGATCGTCGTTCCGAGAACAAACGACTTCACGCCCAACGATCGGTGCCGCTTGCAGCTCATACGGCCGGACGGCTTCTAATGTCTTCAGGCACCTTGCGCGGCAAGAACTGCCCATCCTTGAGGTCGCCCGAGAAGGTGCGGACATCGACGACGACTTTGCCGCGCAAAATTGTCGTCGACGGCCAGACGGCAAGATCACGGCCTTCCCACGGGCTGTAATCCGCCTCGTGCATCTCGGCGGCGCGCACGATATGGCGCTGGCGCGGATCGAGCACGACAATATCGGCATCGGAACCGACCGCGAGCGCCCCCTTTCGGGGATAAAGTCCCATGATCTTGGCGGCATTCGCCGAAACCAGGCCGACGAAATCGACCAGGCTGCGGCCACGCTTTTCGACGGTCTCGGTATAGATCAGCGACACCCGGGGCTCAACGCCGGCATTGCCGCCGGTTGTATCGTCGATCCGGCGCCCCTGCAATTTGATGCGCAGCGGACAGCAAATCTCGTCGGTGGCGACGGTCTGGATCGCACCGTGGTTGGTCGCATCCCACAATGTTTGCTGGTCGGCCGGAAATTTGAGCGAGGGATAGGTGTGGTAGATCTGCCCGTTCGGCCGCTTATAGTCATCGGAATTGTACATCAGATATTGATGCAGCGTCTCGCCGTAGATCGGGACGCCGTTGGCCCGCGCCGCCGCGATCGCCCGCACACCGGTCGCGGCCGAAGTGTGCATCATATAGAGGGCGGCACCGTCGATATTGGCGGCCAGCCTGATCACCCGATTAAACGCCAAGTCTTCCGACAACGTCGTGTGAACCTCGGCCATGTTCTCGAAGCCGGTCCGGTCCTCGCGGGTCAGCTTCTCGTACATATGCATGACGAGGTCGTTGTCTTCGGCATGGATGGCGGCGATGCCGCCGGCTTTCGCCAGGACCTGCAGCACCTCCCAGATGTCTCCGAAATCGACCATGCGGCCCCTGCGGGAGGGTGTGATATCGGTCGTGAAAATCTTGACCGAGGGATGTCCAGCCTGAACCGCCTCGGCCAGTTGCGGCATCAATTCGGACGCGAGCTTGCCCTGCACCATTGTGTGAAAGGCGTAGTCGCAATGGCAGTCGCCGGCCCATTCCTGTTGGCGCCGCTCAATCGCTCGCTGCACGTTGTCGCCATCGTCGACCAGCGCAAAGTCGATAATCGTCGTCGTCCCTCCATGCAATGCCGCCTCGCTGACCCGCGCCGGTCCCTCGGTCATCTGATGCTGCGTGGTGCCGGGCACGACGATTGGCCAGCGGCAATGGACATGCGGGTCGATGCCGCCCGGAATGACGATCTGGCCCGCCGCATCGACGGTGCGCCCGGCACCGAGCGGGCCGAGGCTGCCCGGCGCGCCGATTGCCGCGATTTTCCCTGCGGCGACGCCGATATCGGCTGGTTGTGCCCCCGAGGGCAATACTGCGAGCCCGTTTGCGACGACGATGTCGAACATTCTGTCCCCCTTGGGATGTAGTCGGCGGTCAGGCGACGCGATAGCGGTCGATCGTGGCCTTGTTGAATTTGAGCCCAAGACCGGGTGCGGTCGGCATCACCAGCTCCCCATTCTGCTGTTGCGGAACGTCTTCGAACAGCGGCATCAGCCACGGCATGTATTCGACGGTCAAACCATTCGGAATGGCGCCGATCAGGTGCACATGCACCTCGGGGATCAGATGGCTGACGACCGGCAGGTTGAAAGCCTCGGCCATACCCGCAACCTTGATCCATTGGGTAATGCCGCCGACCCGTACCAGATCGATCATCACCACATCGACCGAACGGGCCTCGACCATGTGGCGGAACGGCACAATGCCCCAGACATATTCGCCGCCCGCGATCGGTGTTGATAACGCTGCGGTGACCCGCGCCAGACCAGCGAAATCATCCGCAGACGTTACGTCTTCGAGCCAGAATAGTCCGACCCCGGCGTCCTCGACGCGGCGGCCGATATCGATCGCCTGCTCTGGTCGCCAGCGCTGGTTGATGTCACACATCAATTTGATATCGGGGCCGATCGCCTCGCGTACCCGGCGCATGCGCTCGACCTCCTTGGCCGGCGTGGTCTCGCCTGGCAACGCCAATTGGGTCTTCATCTCGCGCCAACCGCGATCCTTGAGCGTGGCCGCCGCCTGCACGACGCGGTCGAGCGAGAGCCCGCGCATCAGCGCCCCGCTCGCATAGGTCGGAACCCGGTCGCGCGCTCCGCCAAGCAATTTCCACAACGGCAGGTCCATCGATTTGGCGCGCAAATCCCACAAGGCAGTATCGATCGCCGAAATCGCGAGGTTGAAGATGCCGCCCGGCCCGGCCGAGCCTGCCGCCGCGCGCAACTTCGCGGTGACCGCCTCGACCCGCACCGGATCCTCACCGACGCAGAGCGCGCCCAGTTCCTCGACCGCGTGCTTCAGGCTGCCAGTCAAGGCGCCGCCGAAATAGGTAGCGCCGACGCCAACCGCACCGTCGTCGGTTTCGACTTCGACGGGCACGATCAACCGCTTGCCGTTCGGGTTTTCCGCCGCCCCTGCCAACGGCTCATCCGCCGGGAGTGCCACGATTTGGGTGCGGATATCGGTAATCTTCATATGAGCATCCCTGCGGTTGGAAGCGATAAAGTGACACCCTTGGTCGGGTAAAGGAAGTCCCGCATGAGTTCGCGACCGAGGAACTTTTTCCTCGGACACATTCGTTGTCGGCGCCACCTGACCAATTATCGGGAGAGCGAGATGAGATGTTGTGGCGGCTTATTTGTGGCGGTGGCGCTCGTCGGCATTTCCCTATCGGCATTCGCGCAAGCACCGCCGCCGGGCTCGTATCAGCGAAGCTGCAGCGAGATCCGGATGCACGGCACCACCTTGAGCGCAACGTGCCGCAGGGAGGACGGACGGGCGCAGCAATCCTCGCTCGATGTTGCGCATTGCGCCGGCAATATCGAGAACCGAAACGGTCGATTGAAGTGCAGTAGCGGAGCCGCGGGGACCCTACTCCCGGGCGCGCGCCCGCCGGCTTATGTCGGCCCGGGGTATCCTGCGCCCGGTTACTCGCCCAGCTATCCGCCCTCGGGCTACCCGCCACCCCGCTATGGTGAAGGAGACGGCTATCGAGAACACTGTGAATCGCTGGAGCACAGGGCGCACGAACTTCGCGAGCGGCTCGAGCACACGCCTTACGGCGAAGACCGAGAACGGCTGGAGCACCGGCTTCGCGAAATCGATTACCAGCGCGAGGAGTGCTGGCACCACTGAGGGTAGCGCCAGCGTAGCCAAGCCGTCGGCCCGGCCTATTCCGGGCCTGCGCCGATAAGCCTCCGCCTCAGGTCTTGTAGCTCGGGTCGAGCCGGTCGAGCATGCGCAGCAAGGCCGGCCATTCGCGCTGACCTTGGAGACGCGGCATGTTGCCGACAAACTGCGCAGCTTGGCGTTCACAGGTCTCGGGTGACGGGACCACCATTTTGGCGCCGGCCGCAACGGCGGCCTGGATCTTTAGCTGCGCTTCGGCCGAGCGCTCGAAATGGTAGGTCAGCGAAAAGGCCTCGGCGACGTTGCGGCCGGTGGCCAAAAGGCCGTGGTTGCGCAACACCAGCACCGGATATTGGCCGATGTCATATTGCAGCCGTTCGCGCTCATCCATGTCCAGAGAGACACCTTCGTAATCATGATAGCCGAGCCGGTTGTAGAAACGCATCGCCCACTGAGACAGCGGCAACAGCCCCTCTTCCAGCGCGCCGACCGCGATGTCGGCTTCGGTGTGCGTGTGGATCACGCACTCGACATCGGGCCGGCCGAGATAGATCGCGCCATGGATGACGACGCCGGCATTAATCGGCTCATATTCGGAGGGCTCGATCAGATGGCCGTCGGAAATATCGACCTTCAGCAGGTTCGAGGCGGTGATTTCGTCAAACATCAGCCCCGACGGGTTGATCAGCATCTGGTCGGTGGTGCCGGGCACCCGCGCCGAATTATGGGTCAGCACCAAATCGTCCCAACCGAAATGCTCTATCAACCGATAGCAGGCGGCGAGATCGACCCGCACCCGCCATTCCTCGGGGCTGATGTGCGCCGGCCGGTGCGAGACGTGTGGTTCAAGCGTGTCCATGATGACCTCCTGGGTAGAATGGGGTTGAGCGTAAGCGAGGCCCATCACCCGGGCCACATGCAATTATTGATGGGCTTCGCCGCGCTCAGCCCACTCTACGAACTACTGCGCTCAGCCCCTCCGACGGAGTTGGAATAACCTGCAGTCAGCAAAGAAAATCGGTGAGCAAGCGATCAAACCGGGGTGAACATTGGCACCGGCGGGCCGCCATCACTGGGTTTGAAAACAAGGCGGACGGCCTGGCCAATGCGGATTCGGTCGAGGTCGCAATCGACGATGTTGGTCATCATCGTCGGCCCTTCAGCCAAGGTCACATAGGCAATCGCGTAGGGGATCGGGGTGCGCCGCATGACGCTGTAGGTATAAATCGTGCCGCTGCCCGAAGCCTGCTGCAATTCAGTCCGGTCACTGAAACAGAATGGGCATCGCACCCGCGGATAGTAGTGCAGCTTGCCGCAGGCGTTGCATTTGCCGATCATCAACTTGCCTTGCGCCGCGGCGTCCCAGAACGCCTTGGTTTCGAGATTGGGCACCGGGGCCTGGATTGTGCGCTCCTGGCTCTGCATCGCGCTCACTCCCTCTCCATGATCACGGTCGCCGAGCCGTGCCGGGTCCCAAGCGAACCGCCAGTGCCATGCGCCAAGGCCAGATCGCAGTTCGGTACCTGCACCCTGGGGTGCGCCTCACCGCGCAACTGGCGCACCGCCTCCACCACTTTAGTCAGTCCGCCGCGGTTGGACGGGTGGTTGTTGCACAGCCCGCCGCCATCGGTGTTGAACGGCAATTTGCCGGTTCCCGAGATCAGATTGCCGTCGGATACGAACCGTCCACCCTGCCCCTTCTCGCAGAAGCCGAGATCCTCGATCTGCATGACGACGGTGATCGTGAAGCTGTCATAGATCGAGGCGTATTTGATGTCGGCGGGCTTGACTCCGGCCTCGGCAAAGGCCGCCGGCCCTGACCACACTGCACCCGAATAGGTCAGGTCGATTGCGCCTCCCATCTGGTGCTTCGGCGCCTCGCCGGCGCCGATGATCTTGACAAGGGGACGCTTCAGGCTTTTTGCGACCTCGGGCCGGGCGACAATGATTGCGCCGCCGCCATCGCTGATCACGCAGCAATCGAGCCGGTGTAGCGGGTCGGCGATCATCGGCGAGTTGACCACGTCCTCGACCGTGACAACGTCGCGCAGCATTGCATGCGGGTTATATTGCGCATGGTGCGAAGCCGCGACCTTGACCCAGGCGAGCTGCTCGCTGGTCGTGCCGTACTGATACATGTGCCGCATCGCACACATCGCGTACATATTGGCAGTCGCTGGGGCGTAGGGATTTTCGAACGCGGTCTCGGCCGACTGCACCGCCGCGGTGCGCGGCGCGGTGCCGGTCGCCACCCCCTCGGTGCGCGGCCGGCCGGCCAAGGTAATCAGGGCGATCGAGCATTTGCCTGACGCGATCGCCTCGGCTGCATGCTCAACCTGCAACAGATAGGAGGATCCGCCGGTATCGGTCGAATCCCAGTGCCGCAATTTGAGGCCGAGATAATCGACCATCGACAGCGCGCCGAGCCCCGGCGTGTCGCCGGCGGCACAGAAATAGCCGTCGATGTCGTTCTTTGTTAACCCCGCATCGGCGAGCGCGCCAGCCGCGCATTCCGCATGCAACTGGAACAGCGACTTGTCGTCGGCCTTGCGCGTCGGATGCTCAAAGATCCCGACGATATTGGCCTTGCCTTTGATGCTCATCGCCGGCTTGTCTCCCCTTCTCAGGCGCATTCGTCACCGGTGAATGGGATACCGTTCGGCCTCCGCGGTCAATCCCGCACATACGCATGGCCTTGCTTGGGCAAGGCCCGCTCTGAAAAGCGGCCAATGCGCCTGACAAACGTCCTATATTAACGAATGTCTGGAGCCTGCGTCGGACAAGTAAAATTAAATAGATTTCAACACGAATCAACAATACTTCCTTACGGCAACAGAAAGATCATGCTCGGGAGCTGATAAGAAAAGCTTGTTTTTTTACTCTGAAGGTCAGGTGCGTCATGCGAGTATAGATTAAAATCTTGGCGAAGGACCTAAATCCGCGAACAAAGGAAATACAGTAATGTATGACTATTTCGAACGTCTGCTTGTTGCATAAGCTGGATTCGACGGCGTGGTATCAGGACGCACAAACAAGATCAGCGTTGAGGCGTCACCAAGGTCCGATGTGTCGGGGGCCGCGCAACAGGCAATCTGGCGCGCCCCTCGCACAAGCGCCAAAGAGATGCGGTTTTCCTTCAGGCGCAGGCAATCACCTGGTCACCATCCCAGATGCCGAGCACAACCCGGGCGTTGCCGTATTCGGCGACGAGATACGGATCGAGCCTCACCCGCTCCTGATACAATTCGCCGGCGACAAAACCCACTCCAGGTAGGCGCCGCTGCAATTGCTCAGCCGACTGCCGGATTACCGCCGGGACCTCATTCAGATCCTCTGTGGGCCGTTCGCGCCACCGCGCCGGTCCCTTGACCGGGAAGAACAGCGCCGACGAACCCAATCCAAACATTGCCAAGCCGGCGACAAAGCCGAACGGCACCTCATGCGCCGATAACGGCACGACAAACAGGCCCACACTCGCGAGAAGCACCGCAACCTGAGCCAGCGCGAAAGCCTGCTGATGCCGATATGCCCAGCCGGGCGGATGGCGACGGATCTGCTCGGCCTTGTGCCGATCGAGGAAGCGCATATCAATCGGGTTCAGCCCGCTTTCGTACACTGCTGAATCCAATAGGTCATGTTCGGAGAGAACGAAGTTTGCACCGTCAAATGGCATCGCAGCACCTATGAATCCGGTTATGGCCTATTAACAACGCTGTCCGCGAGAAACCGTGCCATCTCGCTTCGGCCCCAGCGAGCCCGCTTTGATTGCATGCCTCGCGCTTGGCCCCGGAGTCTCAGCCGCTATGACCGACTAATTTCTCGTGCTCTTTCCAAACCAGCCGCGGGGAGCGAGGCCGGCGATGGCGAAAGAACAGGGGCCGCGGTCAGGTGCTGGCGAGGGCGCCGCGCAAATCGACGACAACTTGCTCGCGTGTGCGGGTTTGCCAGCGGCGCCGGCGACCAATCGGCTCATTCTCGATTTCGGGCACGACCTTGCAGGCGACAAAGACCGGGCCAGGCCGGGCCATGATTGCCGGCAATTCGCGCGTGAAGTCGTCGAGTTCGGCGAACGCGAATGCGTGCGGGTAGCCGCATCCGCGCGCGATCATATCGTAGCGGATGTTGTCTGCGTTCGGCACCGGCTGGCCGCCGGTCGTAGCATAGACGCCATTGTCGATAAGAAAGTGGTAAAGGTTGGGCGGCGCCTGCTCGGCCACTGTCGCCAAGATGCCGAGGCTCATCATGATGTCGCCCTCGGAATCAAACAGCATGACCTTCTTGTCCGGCCGCGCCAACGCAAGACCCAAACCCAGTCCCGCATGACCGCCCATCGACGGGTCGCCGAGCTCGACGTCGAGCGATTGGTTGTCACTCAAATTGATCCAGTATCGGCCGCTGCGGCCGGGAACGAGGATCGCATCGCCGCGGTAAGGGGCAAAGGCCTTCATCATGTCTACGGTATGCATCATGGCAGGTCGCCCCCTTTATCGATTGAAACCGTGATATTCGTCGCCGACCAGGATCACAACCGGCCGCTGGGTGCGTTCCGCCTCCGCAAAGGCGACATCAATGCGCGAAGAATCGGCATCGTTCTCGATCAGGTAATAGTTGATGCCGAACGCCATCAGAAAGCGCTCGGTATAGGTTGCTGCGGTGTCGACGGTGACGCCGTGTCGGGTCCAGCCGCGATAGCCGACCATCAACACGATTGGCACATTGAGGCTCATCAGCCAACCGCGGATCGAATCACCCGATTCGAGCATACCGGTATTCTGGATCAGGATCAGCGGCTTGGCGCCGCCGAGCCACAGCCCGGCCGCGATCGAGGAGGCATGGCCCTCGCGGTTGACCCCGACCAGGTGGATCGCCGGATCGGCCTTCATCAGCAGGTAGAGCCAGTTGGTCTCGCTGTCGG
>JAFAOB010000429.1 GCA_019238055.1 Alphaproteobacteria bacterium | reverse complement strand
CTCGCGGTGCTGTCGATCCCGGCGGCGGCGATCGACCATGTCCGAGCACGCGGCGGCGAAAAGGAGAATGACGGCGAGCCTCAGCCTTCCGGCTTCGGTGTGTTGCTAAGCTGCCGGCCGCTAATGCTCTATGCCGGCTGCACGATGCTGTTTCATTTCGCCAACGCGCCGCTGTTACCGCTGGTCGGCCAGAAATTGGCCTTCGCCCATAAGGAATGGGCAACGGCGATGATGTCGGCCTGCATCATCGCTGCCCAAATGATCATGCTGCCGATCGCATTGATGGTCGGGTGGAAAGCCGATCGCTGGGGACGCAAGCCGATCCTGTTGATCGGATTTGGGATTCTACCGATCCGCGCCGTGCTCTACACCTTTTCCAACAAGAGCGCTTGGCTGATCGGCGTGCAATTGCTCGACGGGGTCGGCGCCGGGATTTGGGGTGCGATCACACCGCTCGTTCTCGCGGATCTGATGCGCGGCACCGGGCGCTACAATATCGCGCAGGGCGGGGTTGCAACAGCGCAGGGCATTGGGGCATCGCTGAGCGGGCTTGCCGCCGGGCTGATCGTCGATCACTACGGCTATTCGAGCGCGTTTTTGACCTCGGCGGTCGTGGCCGCGATCGCTTTTGCCGCACTCGCCCTGGCGATGCCCGAGACTGCGCAGTCAACGGAGGGATCGGCCAGCCCCCAGCCGGTGCCCGCGGGTGCGCCGGGCAGGCTGGCCGGCGACGGCTCCGGATGAGTGGAACGGGCCCCGGCGGCAGGCGATCTTCAGGCCGTGCCCGCCGCGGGCGGTGGTGGTGCGCCACTGCGATCATCGTCGTCCTATCGATCGCCGCACTCCTGTTTGCTGGCCTGCGCGAGCCGACCATCGCCCGAGCCTTGTGGGCCGATCGCACCCGGGTCTCGGCAATTCTGATCTTCGCCGCGACCTACATCGTCATCGCGATCGGGAAATTGCCCGGGTTTTACCTCGACCGTGTGGGTTCGGCATTGCTCGGTGCAGCGCTGATGGTCGCTCTCGGCGTCCTGCCGTTTGGACAGGCTGTGCACGCAATCGATTTCGCCACGATCACCCTATTGCTCGGCATGATGATCGTGGTCGGCAATCTCAGGCTTTCGGGCTTTTTTCGGCTCGTCACCAATTGGGTCGTGACCGGCACCCGCCACCCGCTGGTTTTGCTCGCGGCGGTGACCCTGACCTCGGGGATTTTCTCGGCATTTCTGGTCAACGACACGATCTGCCTGGCACTGACCCCGCTGGTCGTCGATCTCGTCGCGCGACTGCGGCGCGATCCCGTCCCCTATTTGCTGGCGGTCGCGATGGCGTCCAATGTCGGCAGTGTCGCGACGATCACCGGCAACCCGCAGAACATCATGATCGGCAGTTTTTCGGGTATCCCTTACGCTACTTTTGCTGCGTCTTTAACGCCGGTCGCCGCGATCGGCCTGGTGCTGACGTTTGCGCTGATTGCGATCTTTCACCCGGCCGAGTTCCGCAATAACAGAAGCGTCATCGGGGCGGCGGTGCCGGCGCACGCCCATCGGCGATTGGCAATAAAATCGGTGCTGGTAACTTTGGCGATGATGGCGGGCTTCTTTTGGGGCGAGCCGCCGGCGAAGGTCGCGCTGATCGCCGGAGCGGTGCTGCTCGTGACCCGCGCCGTCAAAAGCGAAAAAATCTACCGCGAGATCGACTGGCCGCTACTTTTGATGTTCGCCGGCCTGTTCGTCATCGTCGCCGGCTTTGAGCATGTCTTACTATCGCCCAGGCTGATCGCCGCGATCGGCCATCAGCACCTCGATCGAATGCCAGTCTTGGCGCTGGTAACGGCGGTGCTGTCGAACCTGGTCAGCAACGTTCCGGCGGTGATGGCACTCAAGCCCTTTGTCGCGGCCTTGCCCGATCAGCAGCGTGCCTGGCTCGTGGTGGCAATGTCGGCGACCGTGGCCGGCAATTTGACGATCCTCGGTTCGGTCGCCAATCTGATCGTCGTCCAGCGTGCTACCGATCGCAGCATCACGATCGGCTTCTGGCAGTATTTCCGGGTCGGTGCCCCTTTAACCGTGTTGACGATCCTTGTGGGCCTGTGGTGGCTGTGATCCCTTCGGACGCTACGGCGCAAGGTTGGTGAAGCGCCGGGGCGCTCGGCCAAGCTAAGGCTGGCCTGCCGCGTGTGCCGAGAAGCCCGTAATCTGCGCCAGTTTTGTCGCGAGATCGGCGGCTTTGAACGGTTTGTGCAGGACGATCCCGAGCGCGTGCAACCCGTTCACACGATCGGGTTCGGTGAAGCCGGTGATAAACAGGATTGGCAGTTCGGCGCGCCGTTCCCGGACCCGTTCAGCGAGTTCGACGCCATTCATTCCGGGCATCGCATAATCGATGACGGCGGCGTCGAAATCAGCCCCTTGCGCCAGGATATCGAGCGCCGCCATGCCGGTATCGGCTCTGATAACGCGATGACCCAGGCTCTCAATCAGGGCCGCGGTCACATCGCGCACGCCGGCATCGTCATCGACCAGCAATACCGATAACGGCCGCGCCGAGATTGATGAGCCCACAGGCGAAGCGATCTTGGCAATCCGGGTCTCGCTCGCCTTTTCTTGCGCCGGCGGCAGATAGAGCCTGACCGTTGTGCCTTGACCGGGACTGCTGTCGACGGTGATGCCGCCGCCCGATTGCTGCACAAACCCAAGCGCCTGGCTTAGGCCGAGCCCGGAGCCGCGGCCGGGCTCCTTTGTCGTAAAAAACGGCTCGAAGATCCGGCCGAGCAATTCGGGAGCAATGCCGGCGCCGGTATCGGCAACCGAAATGACGACATAATCGCCGGCCGGCGGATGTTCCAGCCGGAACGGTGGCCCGACCGTCTCGCGGGAGGTCGTGATGCGCAAGGTGCCGCCATCAGGCATCGCATCGCGGGCGTTGATCGCCAGATTAAGCAGCGCCAGTTCGAGATGCTTGCTATCCACGAGGGCTGCGGGTGCACCCGGCGTGAGCTCGATTTCCACGCTAATCAGACCACCCAACGCACTGCGCAGCATATCCGCGAGATTGGCCAGAGCCTGATTTAGGTTGATCGGCTCGGGCTGGAGCGGCTGGCGGCGCGCAAAGGCGAGCAATCGCGATGTCAAATCGGCGCCGCGTTCGGCTGCCTGCAAAGCGGCGCCGACCAGCGTACGTTCCCGCGCTCCCCGCATGCGGCCGATCAGCATCTCCAGATTGCCGATGATCGTTGTCAACAGGTTGTTGAAATCGTGCGCAAAACCGCGGGTCAGCTGGCCCACTGCCTCCATCTTCTGTGCCTGGAACAGGGCTTGTTCGGTGCGGCGCAGCACCGTCAGATCGGTCGAGGTGCCGAGGATTTTATGGACATTGCCAGCAGCGTCGATGATCGGCACCAGGACTGTGCGGCGCACGACTTCGCCGATCGGCGCCACTCCCGCGACCTCGTATTCGATGCGTTGTCTGGTCTCGACGCACTCGCGGTATTTTTCCGCCAATCGGCTCGAATTGGCGGGCGTGAGCGCCTGTTGCGGGGTTTTCCCCACGAGCATGTCGCGGGTATATCCGGTGGATTTGGTGACCATCGGATTGACTTGCTCGAACACAAAGCGCCCATCCTCGCAGACATCGAGCACGAACAGGTCATTCGGCGAATTTTCAAAAAAGGCGGCGTAATAGGCCTCATTGCCAGCCGCTTCGCCGCGTTCGTTAGTCGATAACGTCCTGGCGCCGCGCTCCGCAATGAGCTGTTCGAGGCGCTCGATTTCGGCGCGTAGGCGCGCATTTTCCGCCGCCATCTCCAAATCGCCTGCCGCCGGATCACTGGGCAAGGTCGACAACGCGCGCTCTTCCTTGTCCCCGTGAACCCGACAAAGCTGCAATTTGAGCTTCAAACGTCGGCAAGATCGCCCCTCCGAGCCTATCGCCCCGACCGCCGGATAAGGCGCAGTCGCGCCGAAGCTACCGTGAAACAGCTACGTTACATTTAGGTTCCCGGGACCGGCGGATTTTCTTAGAGTGCAGGTTCAATTCGCGAAGCGCCCGAGCAGACGTCAAGGCGGTACCGCGGCTGGAATACTCGCGGCACCTCTCCCTAATGCGCTGAACCGGGGCATGCCCCATCGCGGATTGCCGGGATCGGGGTTGCGGGGTGGCTGTGCGGCGAGGTTAAATCCAGACGACGCGAGGGATGGGAGAAGGCGATGAACGATACGACACCATGGGTCGATCCCGAGCTGATTGCGGCTGGGCAATTGTTGCAAAGCCGCGGATTTGTCGTGCCCGACCGTACCAAGGCGCCCTTATCCGAGGTCCGTGCGGCGCAAGACCGGATCGGGGCGTTTCTCGGCGAAGGCTCGGTGCCATTGCGGCAGGAGCGCAACCTCAGTCTGCCGGGACCGCACGGGCAGGTGCCGTGCCGGCTTTATCTGCCTGATGATGCCACTCGGCCGCCATTGATCGTCTATGCCCATGGTGGCGGGTTTATGCAGGGCAGCCTGCCGTCGTGGGATGCAATGCTGCGCGAATTGGTGCGCCAGTCGGGGGTCGCAGCCCTGTCGGTCGATTACAAACTCGCCCCAGAGCACCGTTTTCCAAAAGCGTTTGAGGAGATGGTGGCGGCGACCCGTCTTGCGGCACGCGAGGGTGCCGATCTCGGTATCGACCCGACCCGGCTCGCGGTCGGCGGCGACTCCGCCGGCGCGAACCTCGCGCTCGCTGCGGCAATGGCGCTACGCGATGAGGGGTTGCGCGCGATCCGCTTTATGCTGCTGATCTATGGCGTCTATTCGACCGATGCCGAGAGCCCGTCCTGGCAGCGCTTCGGCCAGGGTGCGGGGCTGTCACAGAGTCAGATGCGGTGGATCTGGGAAACCTATCTGGAACGCTCGGAGCAGCGGAACGATTGGCGCGCAGCGCCGATCCTCGGCAACCTCAAAGGCTTGCCTCCGGCGCACTTGATCGTCGGCAGCCTCGATCCATTGCTCGACGACAGCCACCGCTTGGCGGCAGCGCTCGAGCAAGCCGGCGTGCCCCACACGCTAAAGGTCTATGAGGGCATCAATCACGGCTTTATCCGCTACGGAAGACTGATCGGCACGGCGCGACGTGCGATCGGCGAAATTGCCGCGGCCTTGCGCGACGGCATGATGGCGGCCGCGGGATAGAGCAGCAGCGAGGTCAGAGCCGCAAGATATTGCTGCGGAACGCCTGCGGCCGGATTAGCGCGGATCGGCAGATCACCACCCGCAGCCGGTTGTCGCAGAAGCAATCTCGGTGATAGGCGGCTCCGTATCGAGCGTGAGGTTCGCGCGATCAGCGGGTGACGTGCCGAGGCGCCGCGCGGTGACTGTTCACAGCACCGGCTCCGCCCGTGCTTGCGGGTTTCGCGTACCATCACTCGAGCGCTGATCGGCAGGGCCTTCGCTGCGGGTCAAATTGAACGCGGTGTTGACCAGCGCCACGTGAGAAAAGGCCTGCGGGAAATTGCCGAGTTGGCGCTTGGCGCGAGGATCGTATTCCTCGGCCAGCAGACCAACATCATTGCGCAGCAGCAACAGCCGCTCGAATAGCTCGCGTGCCTCGCGAATGCGGCCCTGCAAAACGTAATTGTCGGCGAGCCAAAAACTGCAGGCGAGAAAAGCTCCCTCGCCCGGCGGCAACCCATCGGCAGTCTCGCCGGTATCATAGCGAAACACCAGCCCATCAAAAACCAGCCGCTGTTCGATCGCTTTGACGGTTCCGATGATGCGCGGATCGTCGGGCGGCAAAAACCCGACCAGCGGCAGCAACAACAAAGCTGCGTCGAGCGATTTCGAGCCGTAGGCCTGGACGAAACTGCCGAGTTCGGGGTCATAGGCCTTGGCGCAGACATCGGCATGGATCTCGTCGCGGATCTCGCGCCAGAATGTTGCGTCCTCGCCGTCTTCGAGCCGCTCGGAGATCTTTATCGCGCGATCAAAGGCGACCCAGGCCATGACCTTTGAATGGGTGAAGTGTTGGGGCCCGCCGCGCACCTCCCAGATCCCCTCATCCGGCTCCCGCCAGATTGTTGCCAAATGATTGAGCACCGCGCGAACAAGCGGCCTCGCCCGCTCGGTCGGTGCCAAACCGCTCAAATAGGCGTGATAAAACACGTCGAGGATCTCGCCAAAGATGTCGAGCTGGGTCTGCGTCGACGCGGCGTTGCCGATACGGACCGGGCGCGAGCCTTCAAACCCGGGCAGCCATGGCACCTCCCACTCGGTCAGCCGGCGCTCGCCGCCGATCGCATACATGATCTGGATCTGCTCCGGGCTGCCGGCGATCGTGCGGAATAGCCAATCGCGCCACGACCGCGCCTCGCCATTGTAGCCGGCATGCATCAGCGCCAATAGCGTAAATGTTGCATCGCGCAGCCAGCAATACCGGTAGTCCCAATTGCGTGGGCCGCCCAACCGTTCGGGCAACGAGGTCGTCGGTGCGGCAACAATACCGCCGGTGGGCGCGTAGGTCAGACCCTTCAGAACGGCGAGCGAACTCTTGACGGTATCACTCCACGGCCCCGCCGAGGCGCATTGCCGCCCCCATTGCCGCCAGAATGCTAGCGCAATTTCCAGCGCGCGCTCGGCATCGACCGGCCGCGGTGGCGGCAAATGCGAGGCGCTGTAGGACAGCACGAATGGCACGGTTTCGCCGCCCGAAATTTCGAATTCGCCGACTGTCTTCAAATCTTCGCCGACCAACTGCACCGGCGTGCGCAACACCACCCTCTCCGGCCCGGCGATTGCCGAAATGCCGCCCTCGGCCAATCGTTCGACCCATGGCACCAGATAACCGTAATCGAAGCGCAGGATAACCTCGACCTGCATCTTGACTCGACCACGCAAGCCCCGCACCAGCCGCACGAGATTCACAGTCCCGTGCCGCGGCCGAAAAAAGTCGACGACCTCAACCATCCCCTTGGGGGTCTCGAACCTTGTCGCCAGCACCAGCGAGTTGTCGATGTAGTGCCGAACGATCTTGGCATGGTCCCCGCTGGGCGCGATCAGCCAGCGTCCGTGTTCGGGTTTGCCCAATAATGCGGCAAAGCAGGCCGGTGAATCGAACCGCGGTAGGCACAGCCAATCGATAGAACCGTTACGTCCGACCAGCGCAGCGGTGCCGCAGTCGCCGATCAGCGCGTAATCTTCAATCCGAAGGTTCGTCATCCACCCCCCGCAATGCTCTTCCGACGGTGCCGGCGCGCCGGCGCAATTTTGATTCTATTGCCGTTAAACCCGGCGACAAGGGAATACCGGATCGCCACTTGGCCATGCCGCCATGTAAACGACAATGGCAGTCGTAGCGATTCCGGCATTTGACCAATCAGCTGGCCTCGCTCGGCTGTTAGGAGATTACGAGAAGATTACTGCGGTTGTGTATTGCGCATACCGTCCCGGGGACGGCCGTTCCATCGGCCGCCCCGGGTTGGCTAACAGGCTGTTTCCGCCAGTCTGCTGGTTAGAATGCCCTATTTCAGGTGCTCGGCTTTGGCCCGAGATTGGATGAGCAGGGACGATACCACGAATACGGATCCCGCAACGCTCATGGCCCGGCCCAGGTCCCTTCCGGGGTGCAATATGCAGTATACGCGGGGAGCCATACCCGGAGCTGAAGGTTCTATTTAAACAAACCGGACCCGGCGCGGCGGGGAGTGCAGTATAGGGCTGTACGCTGGGTGCCGCATAAGCAGCGAAAGGAGCAGGCTGCGCCTGTGCACCAACAGCACCAAGCGCCAGGAATCCTAGTCCAACCACGACAGACGTCACAAACTTCAATATCTCAGAGCTCCAAATCTTGAGTGCCAAGTAGCCGGCAAACAGGCTTTTCTTTCTCGTAGTTCAGATCTCGCTCATTAACGGAAATGCGGCCTAGCGCCACAGCCATGACGCGATTCGCCCGGCACGCCTCAGCTCCGCTCCGGGAATACTGATCAACATCAAAGCGGTAACGACGATCTCTAAACCCAGCAAGATGTCGCCGCAATCAACCGGTAAGAAACCCGCGATAAAGGAGGATGGCTGTCATGCCCCGCCTTCGTTTTGAAGGAAGCATTGGCGACAGCGGCGAGATGGAGATAGTGGCATGACGGTTGCGCGGACGCCTCGATGCAGGACCCCTTATGTAGTCGCACTGGGTTTAGCTGTGATCGGCGGAATGTTCGCCACCGCCGCCGGAGCTGTGCCGCAGAGCCTGCAGGCCGGACCGCAGGACAGTGTACGCGGGTTTTACCAGATCTTGCTGACCACGATGAAGAACGCCCGCACGCTTGGAGAAAGCGGACGCTATGCGAAATTGGCGCCCGTTGTTAACAGCCTCTTCGACGTTTCCTCGATGGCGCGCCTTGCCGTCGGGTCCGCCTGGGACACAATGCCGGCGACCCAACAGCGGCAAATCACGACCGCTTTCGCGCGTTACGTTTCTGCGACCTATGCCGATCGCTTCAATAATTATTCGGGCGAACAGCTTCAGGTCACCGGCGCCGAGCCCTATGCTGACGGAGTGATTGTCGAGACCAGGATCGTGCGCGCCGGCCACGAGCCGGTGACGATCAACTATATGATGCGCCGGCATCGTGGGATTTGGCAAATTTCGGATGTCTATCTCGACGGCACAATCAGCCAGCTGGCAACCCAGAGAGCAGAGTTTCACTCGATTCTGGCACGGGAGGGCGTCAGTGGTCTGATTTCGGCCCTGGCCCGCAAGACAGATCTCTTGATCAGCAATGTCTCCAGCTCCCCTTAACTTCACGCCATATCGGATCACCAGCTCATGCAAGGGAGAGGATCATGGCGGGCGATTTGCCGATGATGTTACGCTTGGGCGCGGGTCGCACGGTCGGGCGTCTCGGATTTGGCGCGATGCGGATCACCGGGCCCGGCATATGGGGGCCGCCGCATGACGAGGCGCAAGCATTGGCTCTATTGCGTCGAGTCGTCGAGAAGGGGGTCACGTTTATCGATACCGCCGATTCCTATGGTCCCGGCGTCAGCGAAAGCCTGATCGCCAAAGCTCTTTATCCCTATCCTGCCGATCTCGTGCTTGCGACCAAGGGCGGGCTGGTACGCCCGGGACCTGATCGCTGGAACACCGATTGCCGCCCCGAGCATCTGCGCCGCGCCTGCGAGGACAGCCTGCATCGGCTACGGCTCGAGTACATTGATCTCTACCAGCTGCACGCGGTCGATCACCGCGTGCCGCTCGAGGATTCGCTCGGCGCTCTGATCGACCTCAAAGCCGAGGGCAAAATCGCCGAGATCGGCCTCTCGAACATTTCAGCCGCAGAGTTGGCCCATGCCCAGCGCCTGACATCGATCGCATCGGTCCAGAACCACTATAATTTGCGCGACCGGTCTTCAGATCAGCTGGTCGATCACTGTGCCGCCGCCGGCATCGCCTTTATTCCCTGGTACCCGCTGGCGGCTGGCCGGCTCGCGGTCGCGGGCTCGAACTTGGCGCGCATCACCGAGCGACACCAGGCAACTCCAGCACAGGTGGCGCTCGCCTGGCTCCTGCATCGATCGCCGACGATGCTGCCCATTCCCGGCACCGGATCGATCGCCCATTTCGACGAAAATCTCGGTGCCCTCTCGTTGCGGCTGAGCCCTGGGGAATTTGCTGCGCTGCGCTGATGGTGGCTGTCGGTCCCGGCACACTCCAGCCAGCTATTTGGTTACCGAGCGAGTCAGCTTACGGCAGCAAACGTGCGTCGTCTGGGAACTTAAGCGAGCAATCGTTGTTGACGCATGGGTTTTGAACGCGTGGGGAGGACGTCGTGCAAACGGCGGAAGTGCGGATGTCGGATGAGGATTTCGGTCAGCGGCTCAAGGATATGCGGCTCTGGCTCGACGGGCGACAGTTTGAACCCTCGGTTTTCACCTATTTTTATCTCGACCCGGGCATGATGGTCCGGGTCTCATTTGACAGCGACGATCAGGCGGAGGCTTTCGCCGATGAGTTCGGCGGGTCTTTGATCAACGTGCCCAATGCCGCTAATCGGACGTTGCGGCCGCCGGCGCCTATGGCAGCCGAGTAAGCGCCGATTTCTGGGTGATATCCGCGCGCAGAGGCGATGCCGAGTCAGTGGCCTTGCTCACGCGAAGGCGCGGCGGATACGGCCCCAATCCTCGATCGCGTGTTCCTGACCGGGGACGATCTGGATCGCGATCTCGCTGTACCCGGCAGCGCCGAGCGCGGCGATGCGCTCTTTGACCTGCTTTTCGGGCGCGGTGATCGTCGTCAGGCGGATCAGTTCGGCCGTGATGAACGGCCGCTCCTCAGGCTTGACGAACATCAGATGACCGCGGTGGTTTTCGAGGTAATGCGCCCCTTGCGGACGAAAATTGCGCGCCAACTGGACGTACTGCGCGACGGTGTCGGCGACCGCAGGCGGCGCGGGCATGGTGTTCGGAAACCCGGCCAAAGCCTGATCGGCGGCGCGATGCAACAGCATCGCCGCGCGCGGGCCGGCTTGCGCGATCGCGCGCGGACTGTCGGCGGGTTCGCCTTCCTCCAATATCGCGCCACCGGTCAAGACGACCGAGTCGAGCGTCGCGGCGCCGTGACCGGCGGCTTCGCGATTTGATTGCATCTCGCCGAGCGCCGCCCTTGCCTCCTGCGGATCGCCGATGGTGCTGATCCAGCCGGCGCCGAGCTTGGCGGTCAAGGCCTGCGCGCGCGGGCCGGTAGCCGCGACATAGAGCCCGATCGGATCGATGGTATTGATCAACCCGAGTTCGGGGTTCAACAAGCGGATCAGGCGGTGCTTGCCTTCGAGCTCGGTCTCGACCGTCTCACCGCGCAACAGCGCCATGACGACCCGGATATAATCCTCCATGTCGGCGAGCCGGACCGCTCCAAGCCCCATCGCTCGTCTTCCGGTAAAGCCGGTGCCGATCCCGAAATCGATCCGTCCCGGCGCCAGTTTGTTCAGTGACGCAAAGGCATTTGCTGCCACCGCCGCGATCCGGTTCGATGGGATCAACACGCCGGTACCGAGCCGGATCTTGGTTGT
>JAFAOB010000410.1 GCA_019238055.1 Alphaproteobacteria bacterium | reverse complement strand
AGGGGACCGAGATGGTGATGCCGGGCGACAACATCTCGATGGAGATCGAGCTGATCGCGCCGATTGCGATGGATGAGGGGCTGCGCTTTGCGATCCGCGAGGGCGGTCGCACCGTCGGCGCCGGCGTCGTCGCCAAAATTATCAAGTAAGGCGCCGAACCGCTGCAATAAAAAAGGAAACGCCAGGTGGAGAGTCAAAACATCCGCATTCGCTTGCGGGCGTACGATCACCGCGTGCTCGATCAGTCGACGAGCGAGATCGTCAACACCGCAAGGCGAACAGGGGCGCGGATTCGCGGGCCGATACCGCTGCCAACCAAGATCGAGAAATTCACCGTGTTGCGGTCGCCGCATGTCGACAAGAAGTCGCGCGAGCAGTTCGAAATCCGCACCCATAAGCGGGTCCTCGACATCGTCGACCCGACGCCACAAACCGTGGACGCGCTGATGAAGCTCGATCTGGCGGCCGGCGTCGACGTGGAAATCAAGCTGTGATGCCGGCGGTGATCTCCATGTCATCCGTTCAATCGTCATCCCGGCGAAAGCCGGGTTCTATGGCGATGCAAGTTTCGGAAATTGCCATTGAGCGCCGGCATCGATGCTGGGCGGGAAGCGCGATGCATGCTGCGGGGTGGATCCCGGCTTTCGCCGGGATGACAGTAACCGGGAGAAGGTCATGCGCACCGGTCTGATTGCCCGCAAGCTCGGCATGACCCGAGTCTTTACCGAAGACGGCAATCATGTGCCGGTGACGGTGCTGGCGGTGGATAATTGCCAGGTCGTTGCGGTGCGCACACCCGAAAGGGACGGCTATAGCGCGTTGCAGCTCGGGGTCGGCACGGCCAAGGTCAAGAATGTGTCGCAGGCCCAGCGCGGCCATTTCGCAAAAGCAGAGATCGAGCCCAAAGCGCGCCTAGCCGAATTCCGCATATCCGAAGACGCCGTCATCGAAGTCGGCAGCGAAGTGACGGCGGCGCATTTCATACCGGGCCAACGCGTCGATGTCGTCGGCACCAGCATCGGCAAGGGTTTTGCCGGCGCCATGAAGCGGCACAATTTCGGAGGGTTGGGCGCTAGCCACGGCGTGTCGATCTCGCATCGCAGCCACGGTTCGACGGGTCAGCGTCAATCGCCAGGCAAGATGTTCAAGAACAAGAAGATGGCAGGGCACCTCGGGGCTGAGCGGGTCACCGTACAAAGCCTCGAAGTGATTTCTGCCGATGCCGGGCGTGGCCTTTTGATGATCAAGGGTGCCGTACCGGGTGCCAAGGGCGCTTATGTCCTGGTCAAGGATGCCGTCAAGCGTAAGGTGCCGGACGGGTTGCCATTCCCGGCTGCGCTGCGCACCAATGCGTCACTCGCGGCTGAGGGAGAGACCCCGGTGGGGGAAATGCCCGAGGGAGAGCAGAGTTGAGCAGGCTCGCCGTCCGCAATCTCGACAACGAGGAGATTGGCGACATCGAACTCGATGACGACGTTTTTGGCGTCCCGGTTCGTCGAGACATCCTGGCGCGCGTGGTCAATTGGCAACTTGCTAAGCGTCGCGCCGGCACCCACAAAACCAAGGGCATCAGCGAAATCCAGGGTACCACCAAAAAGCCGTACAAACAGAAGGGGACGGGCCGTGCCCGGCAGGGCAGCTTGCGCTCGCCGCAATTTCGCGGTGGGGCCCGGATTTTCGGCCCGGTCGTGCGCAGCCATGAGTTCAACCTCCAAAAGAAGGTACGCCGGCTTGGTCTGAAATCCGCGTTATCGGCGAAGCTCGAGGAGGGTAAACTCGTTGTTATCGATGCCGCTCACATCGAGGAGGCCAAGACCAAGGCGTTGCGTATCCGGCTCGAAGCCCTCAGCTGGGATTCGGTCCTGATTATTGATGGGCCCGCAGTCGATCAGAATTTTGCCCGAGCCGCCCGTAACTTGCCGCGCGTCGAGGTGTTGCCGCAACAAGGGGCGAATGTATACGACATTCTGCGCTGCGACACGCTGGTCTTGACGCGCGAGGCGGTGCAGCATCTGGAGGCGCGCCTCAAATGAGCCGGTTCCGCGTCATTCCGCGAGCCGAGACCCGGCTCACCCGGCAACAGATGTACGACATTATCCATACCCCGGTGATTACCGAGAAGGCGACCAATGTGTCGGAATACAATCAGGTCATCTTTCGCGTGCCTTTGACCGCGACCAAACGCGAGGTCAAGGCTGCGGTCGAGGGCCTGTTCAATGTGTCGGTAACTGCGGTTAACACGATCCGCGTGATGGGCAAGACCAAGCGGGTTCGCGGGCGACCAGGACGGCGCTCCGACGTCAAAAAAGCGATCGTCACGCTGCGCGAAGGCCAGCGAATCGACATCACCACCGGCATTTGAGGCGCGGATAAGCATCGATGGCACTCAAGACATTCAACCCGACAACCCCCTCGCGCCGTCAGCTCGTGATCGTTGACCGCAGCGAGTTGTGGAAAGGCAAGCCGGTCAAGGCGTTGACCGAGGGATTGCGCGGCAAGGGTGGCCGCAACAACGCCGGCCGGATCACCGTCCGCTGGCGTGGTGGCGGCAACAAGCGGCGTTACCGGATCGTCGACTTCAAGCGAACCAAGGTCGATGTGCCGGCAACCGTCGAGCGGCTCGAATATGACCCGAACCGCACTGCGTTTCTCGCTCTGATCCGTTATCGGGATGGGGAGCTCGCTTACATTTTAGCACCGCAGCGATTGAAGGCGGGCGATACTGTCGTGTCAGGGGATCGGGTGGACGTCAAGCCAGGTAATTCGATGCCGATGCGCAACATGCCGGTCGGCACGATCATCCACAATATCGAGATGAAGCCCGGCAAAGGCGGCCAGATCGCGCGATCGGCTGGGACATATGCCCAACTCGTCGGCCGCGACCAGGGTTACGCTTTGTTGCGGCTCTCATCAGGCGAGTTGCGGATGGTGCGCGCGGAGTGTCGGGCAACGATCGGCGCGGTCTCGAACCCGGACCAGCAGAACATCGTTATTGCCAAGGCCGGTCGCAATCGGTGGTTGGGTCGTCGGCCTTCGGTGCGAGGGGTCGCGATGAACCCGATCGACCATCCGCATGGCGGCGGTGAGGGCCGCAGCTCCGGCGGGCGCCACCCAGTGACACCCTGGGGACAGCCGACGAAAGGCAAAAAAACCCGCCACAACAAGGCGACGGACCGACTGATTGTCCGGCGCCGCCACCAGCGTTAACCGCAAGACCAAGGACGGAGAAAGAGCTTGACCCGCTCAGTTTGGAAGGGCCCATTCGTCGACGGCTATCTTCTGAAGAAGGCTGACGAGGCGCGGCGCTCCGGACGCAACCAAGTGATCCGTACCTGGTCGCGCCGGTCGACAATTTTCCCGCAATTCGTCGGGCTGACCTTCGGGGTCTACAATGGTCACAAATTCATCCCGGTGCTGGTCACCGAGAACATGATCGGCCACAAGCTGGGCGAATTCGCGCCGACGCGCACATTCTACGGCCATGCTGGCGACAAGAGGGCGAGGAGAGCTTGAGATGGGCAAGCTCGCGGCCGAGCGCCGACTCGACGACAGCGAGGCGCTGGCGAGCATGCGTGGCATGCGTACGAGTGCCCGCAAACTGAACCTCGTGGCGCGCACGATCCGCGGAAAGACCGTTTCATCGGCTTTGGCCGAGCTAACCTTTTCGCGACGGCGCATTGCTGGCGAGGTCAAGAAAGTCCTGCAGGCGGCGATCGCGAATGCCGAAAACAATCACCAGCTTGATGTCGATCAGCTCTATGTCAAAGAAGCTACTGTCGGCCGGGCCTTTGTTCTGAAACGCTTTCATACCCGCGGCCGCGGCCGCTCGGCGCGGGTCGAAAAACATTTTGCGCATCTGACGGTCATCGTCGGCGAACGCCGCGAGGACGCCATCGAGGAGACGAGCTGATGGGTCAAAAGGTCAATCCGATCGGGCTCCGGCTCGGCATCAACCGCACCTGGGATTCGCGCTGGTTTGCGCGCAAGGAATATTCGAACCTTTTGCTCGACGATCTGGGCTTGCGGCGGTTTTTGAATAAGCGCCTGTCGCAGGCCGGTCTGTCGCGCATCGTGATTGAACGCGCCGCGCGCAAGAGCCGGATCACGTTGCATTCGGCACGGCCGGGTGTGATCATTGGTAAAAAGGGTGCGGAGATCGAGAAATTACGCATCGACATCGCCAAGGTCACGCCAAGCGAGGTCAGCCTCAATATCGTCGAAATCCGCAAACCTGAGATCGATGCGAAGCTGGTCGCGGACAGCATCGCCCAGCAGCTCGAGCGTCGCGTCGCGTTCCGTCGGGCGATGAAGCGCGCCGTGCAGTCGGCGATGCGGCTCGGTGCGCAGGGGATCCGAATTAATTGCTCCGGCCGGCTTGGTGGCGCTGAGATTGCGCGCATGGAATGGTATCGCGAGGGGCGGGTGCCGTTGCACACACTGCGAGCCGATGTCGATTTTGGCTACGGCACCGCCAAGACTACCTATGGCGTATGCGGCGTCAAGGTTTGGGTCTTTAAAGGCGAAATTCTCGCCCATGACCCAATGGCACAGGAAAAACGTGCATCCGAAGGCCAGGGTCCGGCGCAAAGCCATGACCGCCAGCGTCGGGAAGCCGCGGAATAACAAGCCATGCTCAGTCCGAAGCGCACGAAATACCGCAAGGCGCACAAAGGTCGCATTCATGGTCTCGCCAAGGGCGGGACGACCCTTAACTTTGGTGCCTATGGTCTCAAAGCGTCTGATCCGGGCCGCGTCACGGCCCGTCAGATCGAGGCGGCGCGGCGGGCCATCACACGCCATATCCGGCGTGCCGGCCGCGTTTGGATCCGCATTTTTCCGGATGTCCCAGTATCGCATAAGCCCGCCGAAGTGCGTATGGGAAGTGGTAAGGGCTCACCCGAATTCTGGATCTGCCGAGTCAAGCCGGGCCGGATCATGTTCGAGCTCGACGGGGTGCCAGCCGAAATCGCGCGCGAGGCGTTTGCGCTCGCTGCCGCGAAATTGCCGGTCGCCACTCGCTTTGTTGCCCGGGCGAGCGAGGAGGAAGCAGCGTGAAGGCGGTTGACGTCAGGGCGAAGACCGATGACGAACTCAGCGGCGAGCTCGACATCCTCGGCAAGGAGATTTTCAATCTACGTTTTCAGCGGGCTAACGGTCAGCTCGAAAACACGGCAAGGGTGCGTCAGGTAAGGCGTGATATCGCTCGTATAAAGACTATCCTTGGCGAGCGACGGCGCACAGCGTCCGAGGAAAGACCATAATGTCGCGACGCGTACTTCAGGGAGTGGTGGTCAGCGACGCTTGCGACAAAACCGTTATCGTACGGGTCGAGCGTCGCGTCATGCACCCGATCTACAAGAAGTTTATCACGCATTCGAAAAAATATGCGGCGCATGACGAGCACAATCGCTGGCATGTCGGCGATCTCGTCCGCATCGAGGAGAGCCGCCCAATTTCGAAGCGCAAGCATTGGATCGTGCTCGGAGCTCCCGAAGAAGGCCGCCGGCGCACCGAGACGACGCAGGGGCCCGGTCTGGCCGAAGCGGCCACAGGAGATGCAACGTGATCCAGATGCAGACAAATCTCGATGTCGCCGATAATTCCGGCGCGCGTCGCGTGCAATGCATCAAGGTCCTTGGTGGCTCCAAGCGCCGTACCGCAAGCGTTGGCGATGTGATCATCGTCTCGGTCAAGGAGGCCATACCGCGCGGTCGCGTCAAGAAGGGTGACGTGCATCGCGCCGTTATCGTCCGCACCGCGAAGGAGATCCGCCGCATCGATGGCAGCGCGATCCGCTTTGATCGCAACGCTGCAGTGCTGATCAATCAGGCGAACGAACCAATCGGGACCCGCATTTTCGGCCCGGTCACCCGCGAATTGCGCGCGCGGCGCTTTATGAAAATCGTTTCGTTGGCGCCGGAAGTTTTGTGAGCCGACGCACGGAAACCAGCCATGATCAAGTTGAAGATCAAAAAAGGCGATAACGTCATGGTCATCAGTGGTCGCGACAAGGGACGCACTGGGGAAGTGTTGCGTGTGTTCCCGACCGAAGGGCGGGTCATCGTGCAAGGGGTCAATATCGCCAAGCGGCATACGAAGCCGCGGATGGGGGAGCCGGGCGGTATCGTCGAAAAGGAATTGGCGCTGCACATCTCAAATGTGGCCCACGTCGACCCAGCCTCGGGCAAGCCAACCCGCATTGGTTACAAGATCCTCGGCGACGGCCGCAAGGTACGCGTCGCGCGCCGCTCGGGCGAAGTCATCGATAGGTGAGGCGATGTACAAACCGCGCTTGCAGGAATATTACGAGAGCACGGTGCGCCCGGCGCTGATGCAGGAATTTGGCTACACCAATCCGATGCAGGTGCCACGGCTCGACAAGATCGTCGTGAATATGGGCGTGGGTGAGGGGACTCAGGACGCCAAAAAGGTTGATGCGGCAGCGGCCGAGCTCGCCGTGATTGCTGGTCAGCGGCCGGTTATCACCCGCGCCAAGCGTTCAATCGCGACCTTCAAATTGCGCCAGGGAATGCCGATCGGCTGCAAGGTGACCCTGCGGCGACAGCGAATGTACGAGTTTCTCGATCGGCTGATCAATGTCGCGTTACCGCGGGTGCGCGACTTTCGTGGCATTCCTGGCAAAAGTTTCGATGGGCGCGGCAATTTCGCTCTTGGTCTCAAGGAGCAGATCGTGTTTCCCGAGATCGACTATGACCGCGTCGAGGCGGTGCGCGGGATGAATGTCGTGATCACGACCACGGCCAAAACCGATGCGGAGGCTAAAGCGCTTCTCAGAGGTTTCGAAATGCCGTTTGTCAATTGAGATCGAGAGGTAGGGTTCGATGGCAAAAAAAAGCTCGGTCGAAAAAAACGCGCGCCGGGCGGAACTCGCGCAACAGAATGCGCCACGCCGCCAGCGTCTAAAGGAGATCGCGCTCGATCGCACCGCGCCGCCCGAGGAGAGATACGCCGCCCAGCTCAGACTGGCGATGCTGCCGCGCAATGGTTCGCAAACCCGGGTCCGCAACCGTTGCGCGCTG
>JAFAOB010000408.1 GCA_019238055.1 Alphaproteobacteria bacterium | reverse complement strand
ACGATCAGCCCGGCCAGCTCGTTACCGACATAAGCGACCGCCTCGGAGATTTCACCACCGGTCCCCGGGTGCTGCTGATCTCGGTTATCGCGATTGTTGTCGGAACTAGTGGAGTGGTTGCCGGGCTGGTGCTGCTCAGGCTGATCCAGCTTTGCACCAACCTCGCCTATTTCGGGCGGTTCACGGTCGCCTATTTGCCGTTGGGCCAGTCGCCGCTCGGTTTTGCGATGGTGGGTGTACCAGTCGCTGGCGCGCTCCTTGTCGGCCTGATGGCACGTTTCGGAACCGATAAGATCCGCGGTCACGGCATTCCCGAAGCGATCGAGGCCATTCTTCTTGGCCGGAGCCAACTTGGCCTCAAAGTCGCAATCCTGAAACCGCTATCATCAGCGATCGCGATCGGGACCGGGGGACCGTTCGGCGCCGAGGGGCCGATCATCATGACCGGCGGAGCCCTCGGCTCGCTGATTGCCCAGCTCCTTCCGGTAAGCGATGCGGAGCGCAAAACGCTGCTCGTCGCCGGCGCTGCTGCCGGGATGACAACGGTATTCGGCACACCAATCGCCGCAATCATGCTCGCCGTCGAGCTGCTTTTGTTCGAGTGGACGCCGCGCAGCTTTATCCCGGTTGCAGTCGCCTCGATCATTGCTGCGCTCGAGCGCAGCTGGCTCGGTCTCCCGACGCCGCTCTTCCCGTTTCACGGTGCGACGGAAATCTCCCTGGCCGCTTTCGGTGGTTGGATCGCCGTCGGGCTGGTGGGAGGCCTTTTATCCTGCGCGCTGACCCAGCTCGTCTATCGCTGCGAAGACCTGTTTCTGAAACTGCCGATCCATTGGATGTGGTGGCCGATGCTGGGCGGTATCGTGGTCGGTGGTGGCGGACTGATCGACCCTCATGCGCTCGGTGTCGGCTACGACAACATCGCGCGAATGCTGCAAGGGGCGATGCAGCCGAATGCCGCATTGTTGCTATTGATCGTCAAAGCGGTGATCTGGGCGGTAGCGCTCGGATCGGGTACCTCCGGTGGCGTGCTGGCGCCGCTGCTGATTATGGGCGGCAGCATGGGCCTGGGTTTGGGGCAAATCCTGCCGGCCGCAACACCGTCATTCTGGGCTTTGATCGGAATGGCCGCGACGATGGGCGGCACGATGCGCTCGCCCTTGACCGCGACATTCTTTGCCGTGGAGCTGACCGGCGACTCACACGCGCTGCTGCCGCTAATCACGGCCTGCGGTACAGCACACCTGGTCACGGTATTGCTGATGCGGCGCTCGATCCTGACCGAAAAGATCGCACGCCGAGGTCATCATCTGCTGCGTGAATACCGTGTCGACCCGTTCGCTCTGACCCGCGTGCGGGAAGTCATGACAACCCCGGTCGAGAGCTTGCCGGGTTCGATGACGCTGCATGAGCTGGCTCGTTTCCTGACCGACCCGAGCACGAGGCATCCGAGCTTTCCGGTAATCGACACCGAGGGAAAAGTTCTCGGCGTCGTTGATCCGCCAAAGGTGCTGGCATGGCGTCGGGCCGGAAAACATCGCGGCGCCACCCTCGACCAGCTGCTGACAGGGTCAAAACTCGCGGTCGCTTTTCCTGACGAATATCTCGAAAGAGTCATCGATCGCATGATGCAGGCCAACATCGCGCACCTCCCGGTGGTCTCGCATGGGGATGAGAAGCTGCAGGGCTATCTCAGCTGGAAAGACCTTTTGCGGGTCCGTATCCGCCTGCAAGCGGAAGAGCGGCAGCGGGCAAGGCTTTATCGTCGTGCCCGTCCGCAAGCAGACGCTCCGACTTCAGAGCGGCGCGGGCTTTCGGCATCGAACAAAAGCGCGGGACAGACAGAGCTCCAAGAGAGAGAAGGCAACCCTGCCGCACTTGCCGATGCGGCCGTTACTGATGGGAGGAAAACGCGATGACAGCCGAGTCAGTCGGGGTGCGGACGGCGCCCGCCAGTTTTGTGCTCGGCCACAAGCTGGATAGTGTCCCGTTCAGCGCCTACCATACCGTTATCATCCTGGTGCTCGGGTTTGTCGGTTTTATCGAAGGCTACGACTTGGCGCTGACTGGCTCGCTGCTGGTGCTCGCCAAGGCGCCGCTGCATATGAGCCCCGACGCCGTTCGGGCGCTTGCGACCTGGCCCACTTTTCTCGTTGTGATCGGCGGTTTTGCCGCGGCAGCGATGTCCGACCGGGTCAGCCGGCTTACAGTAATGCAGGTTGGCGTTATCCTGAGCACGCTATGCACATTATTGATATTGCTGGTGCACAGCTTTGAACAATTACTTATCCTCCGTCTCATCACCGGCTTTTTTCTTGGCTTTACAATCTCGGCGCCGTTTCCGATCGCGGCCGAGTTGATGCCGGCACGGCATCGCCGCACTTATGCCGCGATTTACGAAACGATGCTGGCGACCGCGTTCACCCTGTTGCCGTTTGTCGGTTTTGTCCTCGCTAACCATCCGCGAGGCTTTCAACTCGTCGGCTTGCCGGGCGGCGTCACGTTGTTTATCGCTCCGGTGCTGATTTATTTCCTGATCCCTGAAAGTCCACGCTGGCTTCTGCGCCGTAGCCGGGTCGAGGACGCGGTCAATAACGTTAATCTAATCATCCGGCGCTGCGGCAGCCGGGTGCCGCCGTTGAACATCGCCGATCTGGCGGGTGGGCGTGAAATTGCCCCGGAGCAGTTTCCGTCTATTTGGAAACTCTTTGCCCCCGGCCAATTCCGCTGGACCGCCACCGGAATCCTGTGTGGGTTATGCGCCGGAACCGTTTATTACCTGATCGCAATCCTGCTGCCGAAGGCGTTGGTCAATCAGGGTGCGGCTGTGGCCTTAAGCTTCGGCCTCAGTTCTCTGATATTCGCGGCCAGTATTCCTGGTAAGTTATTTAATGGTTTCATCATGGAAATTATCGGCCGGCGGCTAACCATTACCGGTGCGTTCTTGCTGTCTATCCCAGGCCTCTTGCTGATGGTGATGGCGCATCGTGCGGGTGCGGCTGCAACCATCGTCTTTAGTGCGGGAGCACTGATCACCGGCTTCACAACCCTATCGATCTTTCCGGCAGTGCGAATGTACCTGTCCGAGCAATTCCCGACAGCTTTACGCGGCCGTGGGCATTTCTTCGGTGAATCGTTCGGCCGGATCTTTGCGGGTGTGATCGTACCCTATGTCATGGTTTCGCACACCGCCTCACCGGTGATCTTTTTCGGAACGATGGTCATCATGGTCGCAATTGGCGCCTGCATTCCGTTTGCGCTGGGTCGAGAGACTGTGGGCAATCTTGAGACCTTTACCGAAACGGTTCCCGGCTTGGCCTGAACAAGAATGGTTGGAGCTGCGCGGCCGCCGACCAATCGCACCGCGCTAATCACAGATGGCGTGCGCTGGACATGCTTGCGTTTTCCAGGTTTGAAAAGGTGCCGTGGCCATGTCACAGTCTTCCCATGAATCCGGGGGATCAGACGAGTCGTTGCTGCAGCGCCTTAATCGCGCTGCGGGTCTGATCAACCCGTTTCTGACGCTGATCGCGATCGGTCTCGCGCTACTCGATGTCGTCTGCCTGATCGGGCTTTTGGACACCGGAAGCCTGAGGACAAATCTCGGCGGCAGCACGATCGCCGCGCCCGCGCCCGGTGTCGTTGCGAGCCAGTTACCGGATTAGCGGGCGTCTTGATCGAGAGCGTAGCCGGCCGAGCGGACGGTGCGCACGAGATCGGCGCCGCCCTCCGCGTTGAGCGCTTTTCGCAAGCGGCGGATGTGCACATCGACGGTGCGCGCCTCGACAAAGACGTCGTGACCCCAGACCGCGTCCAATAGCTGTTCGCGTGAAAATACTCTTCCCGGATGCTGCATCAGATACCGCAGCAGACGGAACTCGGTTGGACCCAGGTGGATCGGCTTGTCGGATCGCGACACGCGATGTGCGGCGAGATCCATCGTGACTTCGCCGAACTGGAGGGTTTCTTCAGAAGTGCCGGGCTGAGCGCGGCGAATGACGGCGCGCAGCCGCGCGACAAGCTCACGCAGGCTAAACGGCTTGGCGATGTAGTCATCGGCGCCGCTATCCAGCCCACGCACCCGGTCGGCCTCTTCGCTGCGCGCCGTCAGCATCACGACTGGCAGCGCGCGTGTCTGCGGTATGCGGCGAATCTGACGGCAGACCTCGATACCGGAAACAAACGGCAGCATCCAGTCGAGCAGTACCACGTCGGGTTTTCGCTCAGCGATCCGCACCAAAGCTTCTTCGCCATCGGCCGCCTCGCCGACTTCGAAGCCCTCTTTTTCGAGGTTGTAGCGCAACAACGTGACGAGCGGTGCCTCGTCCTCGACGATCAACACCAGCGGCTTGCTCATGGCTGCGACCGCACAGGCTGTCCGGTCTCCAGGCTTGAATCGTCTGCTTTGGGGCGCTTTTGGACAAGCGGCGTGCCGTTCACCAGAAAATAAAGATCCTCGGCGATATTGGTTGCATGATCGCCGATCCGCTCAATGTTTTTGGCCATGAACAACAGATGAGTCGACGGACCAATGTTTCGCGGATCTTCCATCATGTAGGTCAACAGAACACGAAACAGGCTCGCATACATCTCATCGAGCTCTTCGTCCCGCATCCACACCGCATAGGCTTTTTCGGCATCACGCTCGACATAGGCGTCGATCACATCCTTGATCAAAAGTTGCGCCAGTCGCGCCATGCGCGGCAGCTCAAAAACCGGCTTCGCCGCCGGAGTTTGGTTGAGTATGATTGAGCGCTTGGCGACATTTGCGGCATAGTCGCAGATGCGTTCGAGATCGCTCGCGATTTTGATTGCGGCAACGACCGCGCGCAGGTCGCGCGCCATTGGCTGCCGCAACGCCAACAGTCTTACCGCAAGGTTATCGACGTCGTGTTGCAGCTGATCGATCTTGGCGTCGGTCTCGACGACGCTCGCGGCAAGGTCGCTGTCGCGCTCGACGACCGCCTCGATCGCCGTGGCGAGCTGGCTTTCGGCGAGCCCGCCCATTTCGGTGATCGTGTTATCCAGCCGCCGTAGCTCTTCGTCGTAGCTCTTGATGATGTGCTCGGATGCCATTGTCGCGACTCTCCGCCTTAGCCAAAACGGCCGGTAATATAGTCTTCGGTGCGGCGCACTTTCGGGTGCGTGAAAATGGTTTCGGTCTCGTCGAACTCGACGAGTTCGCCGAGATACATAAAGGCGGTGTAGTTCGAGCAGCGCGCTGCCTGCTGCATATTGTGGGTCACGATCACGATGCAGTAATCAGGTTTCAGTTCGTCGATCAGCTCTTCGATACGCTGTGTCGAAATCGGATCGAGCGCCGAAGCCGGCTCATCAAGCAGCAGAATCTCTGGTTTGACTGCGATCGCCCGGGCGATGCACAAGCGCTGCTGCTGGCCGCCCGACAGGCTGAGGCCGCTCTGCCTCAGCTTGTCCTTGACTTCATCCCATAGAGCAGCGCGGCGCAATGCCTGCTCGATGCGGTCATCGAGTTCCGAGTGCGGCAGCTTTTCGTAAAGGCGAATGCCAAACGCGATGTTGTCGCGGATCGACATCGGAAACGGCGTCGGCTTCTGGAACACCATACCGATCTGGGCGCGCAGCAGGTTCAGATCGCGGCCGGACGATAGAATATTCTCGCCATCGACCAGCACCTCGCCGGTCGCACGCTGGCCCGGATAGAGCTCATAAATCCGGTTCAGCACCCGCAACAGGGTCGACTTGCCGCACCCCGACGGGCCGATAAACGCCGTAACGCTCTTGTCATACAATGTCAGGTTGATGTTCTTCAGAGCGTGCGCCGCGCCGTAATAGAAGTTGAGATTACGGATCTGCACCTTCGGACGGGCGCCGGCAGCCGGATCCGATCGAGGGGCGACTGTCTCCATTGTCTGCATTACAGCCATCGAAGCAGGGCTCATGGTTTGAACGTGCTCCAAGAGGAGAGTAGGCGCGCGCCGATGTTGAGAAAAAGGACAGTGATCGTAATCAGCAAGGCGCCGCCCCAGGCCAGTACCTGCCAATCGGCGTAGGGGCTCATCGCGAATTGAAAGATGACAACCGGCAAATTCGCCATCGGCGCATTCAAGTCGGTGCTCCAGAACTGATTGTTGAGCGCCGTAAACAGTAAGGGCGCGGTTTCGCCGGCGATCCGTGCGACTGCGAGCATGACGCCGGTCAGCATCCCTTGGATCGCTGCGCGGTAGGAGACCAAGACGATCACCTTCCATTTTGGCGCCCCAAGTGCCGAGGCGGCCTCGCGCAGCGTGTTCGGCACCAGGCTCAGCATATCCTCGGTGGTCCGCACCACCACCGGGATGACGATGATCGCGAGCGCTATTGCGCCGGCCCAGGCCGAAAAATGGCCCATCGGCACGACCACGATCTCATAGACGAACAGTCCGACAATGATTGACGGCGCACTCAGCAGGATGTCATTGATAAACCGGACGACCTCGCCAAACCGGCTGCGGCGGCTGTATTCGGCGAGAAAGGTGCCGGCGAGCATACCCGTCGGGGTTCCGATCAATGTCGCAACCACGGTCAT
>JAFAOB010000390.1 GCA_019238055.1 Alphaproteobacteria bacterium | reverse complement strand
GCAATGGGCGCCCTTCGGCACGACCGCCGGGGCCCATCACCTTCAAACACGGCCTCAAAGGCCTGCAGATGATGGCACAAGGATGGGAACGCCGCGATTTGTACACTCCCTAGTGGTTAGAGGGGGCAGGCTCTATCAAACGCTTCTCGATAAAGTCGACCTCAAGGGCAAGACCTTCCTCGCCGCCGACTGGGACGGCTTTCACCGTCTCATCCCCGAAGACCAGCTCTTCACCGACAAAGACCTGACCTTCTCCACCGAGCAGGACAACAGCAACATCCGCCATTTTCTCGCGCGCTTCCGCCGCCGGACCAAAGTCGTTTCCAAAGCCGTGGAGATGGTCGATCTGTCGCTGCGCATCGATCATCACTTCCACGACAATCCGTGCAACTTCGCCACTCTCCTATGTATCTTTACTTAGGACTCTCGAAAATTCAAGCAGGTAATCATTCTCATTCCCGACTTCAATACGAGGCAATCTCAGTCGTTGTTCATCGTAGTCTCTCATTTTGGCTAGATTACACCCAATGTGTGTGAGCGAGTGTTCTCCCATAATCTAACTCTTATTCGTGCTGTCAGTATGATCCCGCAACATTTTAAAAGTGATCAACCGCATGCTTGGCTGCTAGCGTCCGGATAATCAGAATTAGAGGAGAGTAGATACACTATCGGTATCTTCAATAGGCCGACCAAGAACAACTTATACCAAATCCCGTTGATTAGCATCCATGAGCCCAATCGCGGAGGCCGAGCGACATGATCCTCCAGGGCTGAGCGATGAGCTTGTTCCAGGCAGGGCAGCAATGATCGAGGATGGCGCGGTCGGAGGGAAACACCCGGTTGGAGAGCCAGTTGTCGCGCAGAAACTGCCAGAGGTTCTCAACCGGGTTTAACGCCGGGCATTTGGGCGGCAATGGCAAGAGGGTGAGGTTGGGGGCACGCGGAGCTTGTCCGACAGATGCCATTTCTCCTGATCGAGCAGCAGCACGGCGTGCGCGCCCGGCGCCACCGCCCGGGCGATCTCGGCCAGATGCAGGTTCATCGCGGCGGTGTCGCAGCGTGGCAGGACGAGGGCTGCGCCTTTGCCGCACGGGGACAGATCGCGCCGAAGATATAGGCCGCGGCGGTGCGCTGATCGCGCGGCGCCGAAGGCCGGGTGCCGCGTTTGGCCCTCCTGAGCCTGTGGAAGGGGCCGGGTGATTTTGTTCTTCTGCCCGATGCGCGCCTCATCGGCAAACCACACCTCGATCGGCCGGCCGGCCGCATCGCGCTTGCGGATCGCCGCCAGGCGCGCGGGAAACTCTTTTTGAAAGCCGCCGGCGCGGCGGGGTCCTGGGGGTGATGGCGCGGCCGGGCCGAGAGCTTGCGGTAGCCTATCGCGCGCAGCATCCGGCTGAGCGTCTGTTTGCTGATCGCAATGCGAAACTCGGCTAGACCCAATGCTGTTCAGTTAAGTGGGTATAACACAAAATGTTGTGTCTATTAACCCACAGCGTATGCTGCATATTGTGGTCGTATGCCTTATCTGAACAGTGTTGCGGCTAGACCCACTGCGCCAGATCGACCAGACGCCAGCGCCCCACCCCGTCCACCGCTGGATTAGGGCCGGCCTCGATGATCCGCCGCAGGGACGCGCCTTGCTCAGGGTTCAAAAGTGGCCGGTGGCCTGGCGCCTTGCCGTCGAGCAGCCCCGCGGGCCCTGCGCGTTGAAGGCCACCACCCACTTGCGCACTCCTGAGCTTGTCGAAGGGCTGCCGCGCGACACCCCCAATCTGGGCCGCCGCGGTGCGCGAGGCGCCGTCATAGATCGCCGCCAGCGCCAACAGGCGCCGGGTCTGGTTGGCATCCCGCGCGGCTTTCGCCAGCGCACGCAAGCGCTGCGCATCGTAATCTTCCCGAAGCCGCAATGCCGCTGACATGACCCCCTCTGCCATTTACTATGGTGAAGCACAGGCGACGCGGCTTGGCAAGCCTTAAGGATGCTACTCAGCGGGATCTGGTATTAGCCCTCGATTCCTGCGGCGCACGAAGGGAACGACGCGGCACCTGTCCCGTTAGGGCGGGCAACCGCATTTGGCGGCAATGGAGGATAGATGGCTAATAGCAGGAAAGACGACGTGCTCGCGTGGTTGCGCGACGCGCATGCGATGGAAGTGGCGACAACCGACAATCTGGAGCGACTGATCGCGCGCGCGGATGACTACCCGCGACTCAAAACCGCGATGCAACACCACGCGGAGGTATCGCGCCGCCAGAAAGAGGAGATCGAACATCAACTGAAAGTTGCAGGGTCCGACACCTCAACCCTGAAGGACGCGACGATGCGGCTGGCGGGCCAATTAGAACCACTGGTCTCAGGAACTACGGCCGATGACATGCCAAAACATCTCATTGCGGCTCATAGCTGGGAGCAGTTTGAGATCGGCGCCTATCGTTCGATGCTCGGCGCCGCCGAAGAGTTGGGAATGACCGACCTGAAAAGTATGTGCGAGCGGTTCATCCCTGAGGAAGAGGAAATGGCAAAGGTATTTTTCGACGAGTTGCCGCAGGTGACGCGCAAATACCTCCGCGAGCACGCGACCCTCTGATCGGACGGCATTAAATCGCGACACTCCTTTGTCGCGGGCGGGCGGCGGAGATGCCGCACGCCTCGCCGGCGAGCTGCTAATGACTGCGAGGCCGCCGCTTCTCACCCACCCGTTTTTGCGGCCATAGCAGCGGACCCGGAGACCGCGTGCCACCGGAAACCCGTGCTTCTCTCGCGACAACCGATCATGGCTATGGGCGCATCGAACAACGGATGAGCTTCAGACTTGTTTCTCTTGTACTCGCCCCGGCCTCGGTCGGAGCTTTTTGGACCATCATACGAGTGGTACATATCGTGCATGAGAACGACCAGCGCGCTTCGAAGCGTCCTTGCATTTTTGCTGTTATCGTTAAATCCTTTGGCAGCTCAAGCGCAGACAGCATGCATGAATTGCTGGGCCTTGTTCGCATGCGCTCAAAAGTACAAGCAATGTACCGGTTCCTGCAAAATATATCCATTTGGAGATTATAGCAGAATAGCCTGCGACAAAAGCTGTCAACCTATGCTTACCGAATGCGAAGTCGTCGCGCAAAATCATTGCGCTTTTTGATGTGGGTCTTAAACTCAATTTAAACAGTGCGTCGGAATAGTTAACGACGAATATTAGCCTGACGAGTCGCCGAGATCAACCCGGCGGATTCTCACCACGGCGGGCCGAGATCTGGCTGATACTGTGCCACAGCAATTCTCAAGCAGGATGAGCCGTGCGCCGAGGCGCGAGCACAGATCGGCATGGTCCGCTCGTCGGCGAGCTCAATGACCATGTTGCAGCCGCCGCAGTGCTCAAGAATGTGTGCGAGCTGGTTGAAGATGTAGCTTTTTGTTCCGCGCGGCAGCCGGCGACAATATCGCTCGGTTAAATCGTTCCAGGTTGACAGCAGGTGCCCCGAATGGCCGACCTCCGGCATGCGCCGTAGGAGGAAGAGCAATGTCGTCGCCTGAGCAGCCCGGGGCAGTTTCAGACTCGGTCGCAGATCTCGGTGCTTCCAGACGGCCATTTGGCCGCTCGAACCTTGATCGGCAGGCTGCTCGGCGCCCCGCCCTGTTCACGACTTTTGTGATCAGCGGGTTCATTTTTGGGATCGCCTACCGTCACCTAATGAACCCGCCCGCCGAGCGCGAGCTCGCATATTATCTGAGGAGCGGCTTGCACGGAGTCGGCATCGCGCTCACCGCATGGGCCGTGCAGAACGGGTTCGTAGCGATGGTCCGCTCTTCTTTCAGTAACGCGCTCAGGCGCTTGTCGGTCGCCGGCGAGATCGCCATTCGCTCGCTTGCGATGACCATAGCGCTGGTTACAGTCGGTGTCGGCTTGCAATTATCCTTTACACAGAGCCATTGGGATTTCGCTGGTTTACGGCGGATTGGTTCGCCGGGACTCTGCCGCGGATCGTTTTGATCGGGTTCGTCATTTCGCTGGTCATCGGGGCAATTACCGAGAGCGGCCGCTTAATCGGCCGCCCATTGCTGACGAGCGTTTTATTGGGGACCTACCATCGCCCCGCCCTCGAACAGCTGATCATGATGTTTCTCGACATTGCTGGCTCGACCGCACTCGCTGAGCAAATGGGTGAATTGCGGGTTTAGGAGCTGTTTACGCGCTTCTTTTTCGATATCGACGAGCCGCTCGATGACTACGGCGGCGCAGTGCACGCCTATGTCGGCGACGAAGTGATCGTCACCTGGCCGGTTACCGCGAATCGAGTGCGCAATGCGCGCTGTCTTGCCTGCTTTTTCGCGATTGAGCGCAAGATGGTCGGCCTCGCGGAGGGCTATCAGCGCGAGTTCGGCGTCGTGCCGCAGTTTCGCGCCGGTATGCATGCCGGTCCGGTAATCGTCAGCGAATGCGGTAACCGCAAACGCCAGCTCGCCTATTTCGGCGACACAATGAACGTCGCGGCGAGGCTGTGCGAATACTGCAAGCTAGGCGATCACCGCTTGCTCGTCTCGGCTCACCTGCTGCGTCAGATAGCGATCCCGCTTGATCTGCGCGTTGGCGACGGCGACAGCACCGCCCTGCGCGGTCGGCAACAGCCGATCGAAGCGCACGCCATCAGCCAAGCGTAGGAGCGGAAAGCTGACGCTTCCCTGGCGCATATCGAAGAACCATCGAAGCCGACCCATCCTCATAGCTGTCGCTGTCAAGCGCGCTTGGTGGGACGGAAAATGATGCCACAGTTCTGGAAGGTCGGTGAACCGAAGATCGACCATCAGAAACCTTTTCGTCCTTGATTGTTTTGATCACATCTTCGGGTGTCTCCAGCTTATAAGAGTCGGGCCGAGTTGATAACCAGCATGATCGCTACCCCGCGCTATCGGCCGCGCGCGACGACAAAGCCCGATTGGCGGCCGTCCGACGTCTAACCCGAATTTTACCCATTGGCATCCAAGCCATTGAAAATGCTTAAGGCGATTACATGACTACAAAAAAGAGACCCTTAATTAAATTAATATCTTATCGATTTTTTTCGGACAAAGTTCGGTTTAACCCAGCCGCTGGAAAATCAGCCCGCCACCACGACCTTAGTTTGACTTTGGCCATTTGGGCGGTATAGCGAGGGTGTTGGGTGGCGAAGCGGATGGGGTAGGCAGGCGGGTCTCTGCCAGGAGATGCCGCCATGCTCATCTGCCCGCCCGCTTCGCCGCTGTGATCCTACCCTTTGCCTTGCTGTTTGCGCAGGACCGGACGTGGCGTCATGCGCAGGTGCTGCTGCTGGGTGCGCTGCTGACCCCCGGCCAGCGCACGGTGTGCGCCATTCTGCGGATGGTCGGCCTGCGCTGGGAGCGGCACTTCGTTCAGCGATCATCGGGTGCTGAACCGCGCCGTCTGGCGCCGCCGAATTGGCACGCGCCTGCTGTTTGACATGCTGCTGGCGGCCTTTGCGCCGCGCGGCCCGGTATTGCTGGGCATCGATGACACCATCGCGCGGCGCCGCGGCAAGCGGATCAGCGCCAAGCGGATCGATCGCGACCCGGTGCGCTCGTCAAAGGCGGTCTTTGTCAAGACCTCGGGTCTGCGCTGGCTCAGCCTGATGCTGCTGGTGCCGATCGCCTGGGCGGGGCGGGTGTGGGCCTTGCCGGTCCTGACCGGGCTGGCGCCCTCCGAGCGGTATTGCCGCGACCGTGGTCTGCAGCACAAG